>NZ_JBMNDS010000013.1:95551-151287 GCF_052543295.1 Streptomyces sp. SAS_270 | reverse complement strand
GTCCCAAGTACGTCCAGTACGAGGGCCTTCGTCCGGCACGCCGAGGGCACGCACCGAACACCGCGGGCACCGCACAGGACTTTCAAAACACCCCCTAGCGGCCCCGGCTCCTAGAGGGTTTCGAGGAAGCCGAGTGCCACCCGCCAGGTGGCCTCGGCAGCCTCCTCGTCGTAGTCCGGCAGGCTGGGGTCGGTGTACAGATGACCGGCCCCGGCGTACCGGTAGATCTCCACGTCGGCGCCCGCCTTGCCCATCTGCAGATACCAGGCGCTCAGCCAGTCGTCCGTCTCGAACGGGTCCGGCTCGGCGACATGCAGCTGCACCGGCAGCTCGTCCACCGAGGCGCTCTCGGCGATGTCCGACGTACCGTGCAGCAGCAGAAGGCCGCGCGCCTTGTCGTCGCCGAGGGCCAGGGTCTGCGCCGTCGCGGCGCCGAAGGAGAACCCGGCGTACACGAGCCCGCGCTCGGAATGGGGTGCGGCGGCCAGAACGGCCCGCTTGAGCAGCTCTTCCTTGCCGATCTCGTCCCTGAAGGCCATGCGCTCCTCGACGGACTCGAACGTCCGCCCCTCGAAGAGGTCGGGCGTCCACACCTCGTGCCCCGCGCCGCGCAACCGGTCCGCCGCCGCGTGCACCGCGGGCCTGAGGCCGAAGGTCGAGTGAAAGAGCAAGATGTTCATGAACCCATGGTGCCAGCCGGCACCGACAACGCCGTATCCAGGCAACATGTTCATGACCGCCCTCATCCGGTTACGTTCGAAGGCATGGAAACGGTACTGCGCCCGCTGATCGTGGTCGGCGGATCGGTCGTGCTCACCCTCCTCATCGGGTGGGCCACCGACCGCCTGCTGCGCAAGGCAGACGACCAGCATTCGGAGACGCCGCTGTGGGGCCTGCTGCGCCGCGGCCGTATCCCCTACCAGCTCGTTCTCTGCGCGGCCATGCTCAGAGGCTCCTACGACGAGGCACAGCTGCTGCAGGCACACCGGGTCGGCATCGGGCGCGGCCTGACGCTGGTGCTGATCGGGGCCACCGCCTGGCTGGTGGTGCGCATCACGGCCGCGATCGTCGAGACGTCGTACTCCCGCTATGCGAGGGCCCACCGCGATCCGGCCCGATTGCGCCGGGTGCGCACGCAGGTGTCGCTGATCATGCGGGTGGTCACGGCGATCGTCGGTGTGGTGGCGGCCGCCTCGATGCTGCTGACGTTCCCGGCGATGCGCGCGGCCGGCGCCTCGCTGCTGGCCTCGGCCGGCATCCTCGGCATCGTCGCCGGTGTCGCCGCCCAGTCCACGCTCAGCAACCTCTTCGCCGGGCTGCAGATCGCCTTCGGCGACATGGTGCGGCTGGGCGACACGGTCGTGGTGGACGGCGAGTGGGGCACGGTCGACGAGATCACCCTCACCTTCCTGACCGTGCGGACGTGGGACGAGCGCCGGATCACCATGCCGGTCTCGTACTTCACCTCGAAGCCGTTCGAGAACTGGTCGCGCGGCGGCGCCCAGATGACCGGCATCGTCTTCTGGCACCTCGACCACACCGCACCCGTGGAGGCGATGCGCGAGAGGCTCCGCGACATCCTGCGCGAGTGCCCGGCCTGGGACGGCCGCGACTACGGCCTGGCCGTCACGGACACGACGCCGAACACCATGCAGGTGCGGGCGCTGGTGACGGCGAAGGACGCGGACGACGTCTGGACGGTACGGGTCACGGTCCGCGAGCAGATGATCCGCTGGCTGACCGAGCACCACCCGTACGCGCTGCCCCGCGTGAACACGGCCGACGCCCTGTTGTCGCCGGGCAGCCCCAACGGGCGTTCCGGGTCCGCGGACGGGGCGGTACGGCGGGCCCACGAGCCGCCGCGGACTGGCCGGGGCTGAGCACCGGGCCGCACCCGCGGGAAAGGACGCCGATACGGCGCCCTGGACGGGACCCCGGCTTCGGCCGGGGTCCCGTCACCGCAGACTGCGCACATCCAGATGCCGCAGCACCCGGTCGACGATCTCCGGGTCGGCCCCCGGCTCGCTCCGCGCCGACAACACCTCGTGCCGCGCCGCGCTCAGCATCTCCCCCTGGATCCGCCGCATCCGCTTGATCCGGCGGACCCGCTGGTCGTGCGCCTCGCGCCGCTCGTCGTCCCCCATGTCGGGGCTGATCCGCACCCCGATCTCGAAGGCCCGGCGCAGCAGTTGCTCGGACAGTTCCTCCGGCAGCTCCTCCACCTCCTCGATCTCCTTCAGTCTCCGCTTCGCGGCCTTCGCCGCGCGGACGGCGAGCACCCGCTCGAACTCCTTCTCGCTGTCGGTGTCGGCCCGCACGCCGAGCTTCCTCACCAGCCAGGGCAGCGTGAGCCCTTGGAGCACCAGCGTCGCCATGATCACGCCGAAGGCGATGAAGACGATCTCGTCCCGGTCCGGGAACGGCGACCCGTCGTCCATCTCCAGCGGAATCGCCAGCGCGAGCGCGACGGAGGCGACGCCCCGCATCCCGGCCCACCACATCACGACGGTCTCGCGCCACGAGGTCGGGATCTCCTCGTCGTAGTCCCGTTTCGCGTGCAGGCGTTTGGTCAGCCAGGTCGCCGGCAGCAGCCATGCCAGGCGTACCAGGACGACGACGGCGACGATCGCCCCGGCCCAGCCGAGCATCTCGCCCCAGCGCCCCGACGCCGTCCTGATGGCGTTGTGCAGTTCGAGCCCGATCAGTCCGAACGCGACTCCGGTGACCAGTGTGTCGACCACGCTCCAGAAGGTGTGCCCGGCGAGTCGCGTCAGGACGTCGTCGGCGTCGGTGGCGTACTCGGCCAGGAAGAGCGCCGTGGTGAGCACCGCGAGCACCCCGGAGCCGTGCAGTTCCTCGGCGAGGACGTACGAGGCGAACGGCACCAGCAGGGTCAGGCCGATCTGCAGGGTGGCGTCGTCCAACAGGTTCATCAGCTTGTTGGCGGCCCAGCCGAGCGCGAGTCCGACGGCCACCGCGACGACCGCGGACAGCACCAGGTCGAGGGCGGCGCGCGGCAGGGAGAAGCTTCCGCTGACGGCGGCGGCGATCGCCACGTGGTAGAGGACGATGGCCGTGACGTCGTTGAACAGCCCCTCGCCTTCGAGGATCGACACCAGTCGGCGCGGCAGCCCGAGCTGTCCGGCGACGGCGGTCGCCGCGACGGGGTCGGGCGGCGCGACCAGCGCCCCGAGGGCGACGGCGGCGGCGATCGGCAGCCCCGGCACGATCGCGCCTGCGACGGCGGCCACCACCACGGTGGTGACGAACACCAGCGCCACGGCCAGCAGGAAGATCGGGCGTTTGTTGGCGGTGAACTGCCTCCACGACGTGCGCCGCACCGAGGCGTAGAGCAGCGGCGGCAGCAACGCGGGCAGGATCAGCTCAGGCGGGATGTCCACGTTGGGCACGAAGTCCAGTACGGCGAGCACGATGCCGAGGAGCGTCATCAGCACCGGCGCGGGCAACCCGAACCGGTCCCCCACCGGAACACTCACCACGGCTCCGAGCAGCAGCACGAACAGCAGGGCGAGTTGGTCCACGTGGCGCACTCCGGGCTGGCGAGACGATCAGAGTCTCCAGCGTGCCACGCGCCGTACGCCCGGCCGGGACGTCACACCCGGCCCGGGTACCGCGGGGTTCAAAGAGCGCGGCGCATCGCCCGGTGCGGGATTCCCGCGTCGGGGAACTCCGGGCCGTACGCCTCGTAGCCGAGCCGCTCGTAGAAGCCCAGCGCGTGCGTCTGTGCGTGCAGGTCCACCGCCGTGAGGCCACGCGCGCGTGCCGCGTCCTCGATGGCGCGTACGAGGGCGACGCCGACGCCCAGACCGCGCGCGTCCCGGGTCACGGCGAGCCGCCCGAGGGAACCGACGCCGAGGTCACCGCCGGTCTTCGCGGCGGCCTCCTCGCCGTACAGGAGGCGCCCGGTGCCGAGCGGCAGCCCGTCCTCCCGGACCGCCAGCACGTGCAGGGCACCGGCGTCGTAGGCGTCGTACTCAATGTCCTCGGCGACGCGCTGCTCGACGACGAAGACCGCCTTGCGCACCGAGAAGCACGCCTCGCGGTCGGCGGCGTCCTCGGCCACCCGCACGACGAACGCGGAGCTCATGCGTTGCTCTCCTCGCGCACCTTGTCCAGCGCCTTCTGCAGGTCGGCGGGGTAGCCGCTGGAGAACTCCACCCACTCCCCGTGACCGGGGTGCTCGAAGCCGAGCCGCACCGCGTGCAGCCACTGCCGGGTGAGGCCGAGCCGCTTGGAGAGCGTCGGGTCCGCGCCGTACGTCAG
The DNA here is from genome assembly GCF_052543295.1 of Streptomyces sp. SAS_270. Lineage (NCBI taxonomy): Bacteria > Bacillati > Actinomycetota > Actinomycetes > Kitasatosporales > Streptomycetaceae > Streptomyces > Streptomyces sp. SAS_270. Next base: position 147,003 of record NZ_JBMNDS010000013.1, on the reverse strand, counting down.
GTCGCCGACGCACGGGTGGCGGTGGGCCGCCATGTGGACGCGGATCTGGTGGGTGCGTCCGGTCTCCAGCTTGATGTCGAGCAGCGAGGCGGACCGGAACGCCTCCATGAGGTCGTAGTGCGTGACGGAGGGCTTGCCCTCGGCCGTGACCGCCCACTTGTAGTCATGGTTCGGGTGCCGGCCGATCGGCGCGTCGATGGTGCCGCTCATCGGGTCGGGGTGGCCCTGCACGAGCGCGTTGTAGCGCTTGTCGACGATACGTTCCTTGAACTGGCGCTTCAGCGAGGTGTACGCGCGCTCCGACTTGGCGACCGCCATCAGGCCGGACGTGCCCACGTCCAGGCGGTGCACGATGCCCTGGCGCTCGGCGGCACCCGAAGTCGAGATCCGATACCCGGCGGCCGCGAGACCGCCGATCACGGTCGTGCCGGTCCAGCCGGGGCTCGGGTGCGCGGCCACGCCCACCGGCTTGACGATCACGACGAAGTCGTCGTCGTCGTACACGATCTCCATGCCCTCGACGGGCTCGGCGACGATCTGCACCGGGGCGGGTGCCTGCGGCATCTCCACCTCCAGCCAGGCGCCGCCGTGCACCCGCTCGGACTTTCCGACCACCGAGCCGTCGACCATGACCTTCCCCGCCGCGGCCAGCTCGGCGGCCTTCGTACGGGAGAAGCCGAACATGCGGGAGATGGCGGCGTCGACACGCTCGCCCTCCAGGCCGTCGGGCACGGGCAGGGTGCGGATCTCGGGAATCGTACTCACCCGTCGAGTATGCCGGACGGCTCGGACACCGCCGTACGGCAGCCTGCGCGCTCAGTCCCTGTGGACGGTCCCGTCCGGGTCCAGTCCGCGGAAGGACAGCAGCACGATGAGGATGCCGCCGCAGACGATCGCGGAGTCGGCCAGGTTGAAGACCGCGAAGTGCTTCGGCGCGATGAAGTCGACGACCGCGCCCTCGAAGACGCCCGGCGAGCGGAAGATCCGGTCGGTCAGGTTGCCAAGGGCGCCACCCAGCAGCAGGCCCAGCGCGATCGCCCAGGGCAGGCTGTACAGCTTGCGCGCGAGCCGTGCGATCACCACGATCACCGCCGCGGCGATCACCGTGAAGATGATGGTGAAGGCCTCCCCGAAGCCGAAGGCCGCGCCCGCGTTGCGGATCGCCTCGAACCGCAGCCAGTCCCCGATGATCTCGATCGGCGCATGGTGCTCCAGCTTCGCGACGACGAGCATCTTGCTGACGAGGTCGAGCGCGTACGCCAGGGTCGCGACCGCGAAGAGCACGGCGATCCGGCGCCTGCGCCGCGGCTGCTCGGCCGCGGTCCCGGCGCCCTGCGCCCCGTCCGCACCGGACTGCTCCGCCGGTGCCGTGTCGCCGGAGCCGGACCGGCCGCCCGCCGCCGCGTTCTCGTCGGACTGCTCCGGTTCGGCCCCCGCCGCCCCTGGGTTATCCGGCGTACCGATGATGCGCTCCGCCTCTGCCACGTGAGTCCCTCAACCTAGGTGCCTGACTGAGGACGAGAGTACGGCACACCCCCTGGGGCCCACGTGCTCAGGAGCCCTCCCGCGCCGCTCAGTAACGGCGCTCCTGCTTCTGCTTGCACTCGACGCACAGGGTGGCCCGCGGGAAGGCCTGCATGCGCGCCTTGCCGATGGCGTTGCCGCAGTTCTCGCACAGGCCGTAGGTGCCCGCGTCGAGGCGCTCCAGCGCGCGGTCGGTCTGTTCGAGCATCTCGCGCGCGTTGGCCGCGAGGGACATCTCGTGCTCGCGCGTGATGTTCTTGGTGCCGGTGTCGGCCTGGTCGTCGCCGGCGCCGTCGCCGGAGTCCCGCATCAGTCCCGCGAGCGCCTCCTCCGACGACGTGATCTCGGCCCGCAGGCGCAGGGACTCGGACTGCAGCTCGGCCCGCGCCTCCGCGACCTCTTCCGGGGTCCAGGGGTCCTCACCGGGGCGGACCGCGAGCTCACCGGGCGTCACGGCGGCGATCCGCGCCTTGGGGACCGCGGTGGACTTCTTCGCCGCCGTGGCCGTGCCAGGAGTCTTCTTCGCAACCACCGTTGTGGCTCCCGTCGTCTTCGCGGCCTGGGCCGCGCCCGCGGCCGCGGACGCGACCGCCTTCTTGGCCGTACTGGTGCTCTTCTTGGCGGCACGCTTCGCGGCCGTCGGCTTTTTCGCCTCTGCGGTCGTGACGGCCGTCTTCTTGGCGGCTGCCTTCTTCGTCGCCGTCTTCTTCGTCACCGTCTTCGTCGCGGCGGTCTTCTTCGCGGCCGTCTTGGTGGCGGATCTCTTGGCTGCCGGTTTCGTCGTGGCCGTCTTCGTCGGGGCCCCCTCCGTAGTGACCGACTTCCCGGTGGCCGTCTTCTTTGTGGCCGCCTTCTGTGCAGCCGTCTTCTTGGCGGCCGATTTCGTCCCGGCGGTCGCACCCACCGTCTTCACCGGCTTCGCCGGTGCGGTTGCGTTCCCGGCGGGTGCCCCCTGAGCGCTCTTCTTCCCACCCACGTCCTTGGCCGCCGGACCCGTGGATCTGCCGGACGCCGACTCCTGTACGGCGGACTTCTTCGCCACCATGGCCGCGGCCCCTTCACATATTGTGATCTTGCACGCGAATCGTGCTGGGACGATAAATCGACTTCCGGCCCGCGGCAACGGGGCACGCCACCGATTCGCCCGCCCCGCGCGCACCCCGCCGCGAGTCTGCATGCGTTGTGCCCAACTCCCCGCCGGGTAATCCGCCCCGGCCCGCGTCCCAGGATCCGGACACCCGCGCCTCGCCATTCGGGTCACGGCGCAGGCCCCCGGGGCACCCCGCCGGGGCCCGCGCCCGCGCCCCGCCCGCCCCGGGCGCGGGCCCCGGAAATCCGGTCGGCCGATGTCTCCGCGGCGCCGTACACTGGGCGGAGCGAAAAGCGTGGATGGGGACGAGTAGCGGCGTACGCAGCCATGAGCGACCCGGGGACGGTGCGAGCCCGGGGGCCGGCGCGACGTGAAGATCACCCCGGAGCCACCGGAAGAAAGCCGCAGCCGACGAGCAGCGGTGAGTAGACCCGGCATCGCGACCCCAATGAGGGGGCTCACCGGCGCACACCACGCACCGGAGGGCCAAGGAGGGTGGTACCGCGGGAGCGCGCCGCACACGGCGTAGGCAGCATGCAGGCTCTCGTCCCTCCGACGGAAGGCAGAAAGTCCGTTGGAGGAAGCTCGCTGATGACAGCGCCGACGTATCGCCAGGTGCCCGCCCAGGTCGACCTGCCCGCGCTCGAGCACGCCGTGCTCGACTTCTGGCACGAGCAGAAGATCTTCGCCAAGAGCCTGGAGCAGTCCGAGGGCCGCCCCGAGTGGGTGTTCTACGAGGGCCCGCCCACCGCCAACGGCATGCCGGGCGCCCACCACATCGAGGCGCGCGTCTTCAAGGACGTCTTCCCGCGCTTTCGCACCATGCGGGGCTACCACGTGGCCCGCAAGGCCGGCTGGGACTGCCACGGCCTCCCGGTGGAGCTCGCGGTGGAGAAGGAGCTCGGCTTCACCGGCAAGCAGGACATCGAGGCGTACGGCGTCGCCGAGTTCAACGACAAGTGCCGCGAGTCCGTGACCCGGCACACCGACGCCTTCGAAGAGCTCACGACCCGCATGGGCTACTGGGCAGACCTGAACGACCCGTACCGCACCATGGACCCCGAGTACATCGAGTCCGTCTGGTGGTCGCTCAAGGAGATCTTCAACAAGGGCCTGCTGGTCCAGGACTACCGCGTGGCCCCCTGGTGCCCCCGCGACGAGACGGGTCTGTCGGACCACGAGCTGGCGCAGGGCTACGAGACGGTCGTCGACCCGTCGGTGTTCGTCCGTTTCCCGCTCACCTCCGGTCCGCTGGCCGGCCGGGCCGCCCTCCTGGTGTGGACGACGACCCCCTGGACGCTGGTCTCCAACACGGCTGTCGCCGCGCACCCCGACGTCACGTACGTCGTCGTGACGAACGGCGAGGAGAACCTCGTCGTCGCGCAGCCGCTCGTCGGGAAGGCGCTCGGCGAGGGCTGGGAGACCACCGGCGAGTCCTTCACGGGTGCCGAGATGGAGCGCTGGACGTATCAACGTCCGTTCGAGCTCGTCGAGTTCCCCGAGCCCGCCCACTACGTGGTCAACGCCGAGTACGTGACGACCGACGACGGTACGGGTCTGGTCCACCAGTCCCCCGCCTTCGGTGAGGACGACCTCAAGGTCTGCCGTGCGTACGGTCTGCCGGTCGTGAACCCCGTCCGCCCCAACGGCACCTTCGAGCAGGACATCCCGCTCGTGGGCGGCGTCTTCTTCAAGAAGGCGGACGAAAAGCTCACCGAAGACCTCCAGAGCCGCGGTCTGCTCTTCAAGCACGTCCCGTACGAGCACAGCTACCCGCACTGCTGGCGCTGCCACACCGCGCTCCTCTACTACGCACAGCCGTCCTGGTACATCCGCACCACGGCCGTCAAGGACCGTCTCCTCCAGGAGAACGAGAAGACCAACTGGTTCCCCGAGTCGGTCAAGCACGGCCGCTTCGGCGACTGGCTGAACAACAACATCGACTGGGCACTGTCCCGCAGCCGCTACTGGGGCACCCCGCTCCCCCTGTGGACCTGCGAGGACGGCCACCTCACCTGCGTCGGCTCCCGCGCGGAGCTGACCGAGCTGACCGGCACCGACCAGTCGCAGCTGGACCCGCACCGCCCCTACATCGACGCGGTCACCTTCGCCTGCCCCCAGTGCGAGAAGACGGCCACGCGCGTGCCCGAGGTCATCGACGCCTGGTACGACTCGGGCTCGATGCCTTTCGCGCAGTGGGGCTACCCGCACAAGAACAAGGAACTGTTCGAGTCCCGCTACCCGGCGCAGTTCATCTCCGAGGCCATCGACCAGACCCGCGGCTGGTTCTACACGCTGATGGCGGTCGGCACCCTGGTCTTCGACAAGTCCTCGTACGAGAACGTGGTCTGCCTCGGCCACATCCTCGCCGAGGACGGCCGCAAGATGTCCAAGCACCTGGGCAACACCCTTGAGCCGATCTCGCTGATGGACCGGCACGGCGCCGACGCGGTGCGCTGGTTCATGGCGGCCGGCGGCTCCCCGTGGGCGGCCCGCCGCGTCGGCCACGGCACCATCCAGGAGGTCGTCCGCAAGACGCTCCTCACTTACTGGAACACGGTCGCCTTCCAGGCCCTGTACGCGCGCACGTCCGACTGGGCGCCCAGCGAGGCCGATCCGGCCCCGGCGGACCGCCCGGTCCTGGACCGCTGGCTCCTGTCCGAACTCCACGCCCTCACCGACCAGGTGACGCAGGCACTGGAGTCGTACGACACCCAGCGCGCCGGAAAGCTCCTGTCGGCCTTCGTCGACGACCTGTCCAACTGGTACGTACGCCGTTCCCGGCGCCGCTTCTGGCAGGGCGACAAGGCGGCGCTGCGCACCCTGCACGAGGTCGTCGAGACGGTCACGCGGCTGATGGCCCCGCTGACCCCGTTCATCACCGAGCGGGTCTGGCAGGACCTGATCGTGCCGGTCTCCCCGGGCGCCCCGGAGTCGGTCCACCTGTCCTCCTGGCCGGAGGCGGACCTGTCCGTCATCGACCCGGAGCTGTCGAAGCAGATGGTGCTCGTACGCCGCCTCGTGGAGCTCGGCCGTGCCACGCGCGCGGAGTCGGGCGTCAAGACGCGCCAGCCGCTGTCCCGCGCGCTGATCGCCGCGTCCGGCTTCGACTCCCTCGACCGGGAGCTGCACGCGCAGATCACGGAGGAGTTGAACGTCACAGCGCTGGCCTCGCTGAGCGAGGTCGGCGGCTCGCTGGTCGACACCACGGCCAAGGCGAACTTCCGTGCGCTCGGCAAGCGCTTCGGCAAGGGCGTCCAGGCGGTCGCCAAGGCCGTCGCGAACGCCGACGCGGCGGCGCTGTCCCTCGCCCTGCGCGAGGGCACGGCGTCGGTCGAGGTCGACGGCGAGACGGTCACGCTCGCCCCCGACGAGGTCATCATCACGGAGACCCCGCGCGAGGGCTGGTCGGTGGCGTCCGACTCGGGTGCCACGGTCGCCCTCGACCTGGAGATCACCGAGGAGCTGCGGCAGGCGGGCCTCGCCCGTGACGCGATCCGGCTGATCCAGGAGGCCCGCAAGAACAGCGGCCTCGACGTGGCCGACCGCATCGCCCTGCGCTGGACCGCGACCGACCCGGCGGTCATCGCGGCCCTGTCCGAGCACTCCGGCCTCATCGCCGACGAGGTCCTCGCCACGGACTTCTCCCAGGGCGAGGCCGACGACACCTACGGCGCCCCGTTCACGGACGAGGGCCTCTCCCTGGTGTTCCGCCTCCGCAAGGCGTAACCCCGCCCGGGGCAACCGCCCCCGCTGCCCCACCCCCGCGTCACACCGGGCCGGTGGGGCAGCATTTTTTGCCCCCTCCGCCCCTTCCCGTCCCGTCACTCCGGGGCTCCGCCCCTGGACCCCCGCCCCTCAAACGCCGGAGGGGCTGAATTTCCCCGGCAGCCCCAGGGGCACGGGAAAGGGCGGAGCCCCCGGGAATCCGGGGGCTCCGCCCTGAACGCTGCCGACGCCTAAGGCGTACTACAGGCCGTCAGTTGTCGTCCTCGTCGATGAGGAACCCACGCATCGGCGAGGGAGCCTGCTGCATCGGCGACGGGCCCTGCGGCCGTACCGGTGCCATCGGCTGGGTCATCGCGGGCGACATCTGCTGCTGACCACCGTAGGAGGGCGCGGCCGGTGCCGGTGCCCCACCCATGCCCTGGTTGCCGCCGTAGGACGGCGCGCTCGCGCCGGCCGGGGCCATCGAGGGCGCGGAGGACGACGGCAGGGAGGCCGTGGCCGGAGTGCGCGGCGGGGCGAGCGAGTCGTCCGCCTGCGTCTCCAGCTGACGCAGCTGGGACTCCAGGTAGGACTTCAGACGCGTGCGGTACTCGCGCTCGAAGCCGCGCAGGTCCTCGACCTTGCGCTCCAGCGTGGCGCGGGCGGACTCCAGGGAGCCCATCGCGACGCGGTGCTTCTCCTGCGCGTCCCGCTCCAGCGCGTCGGCCTTGGCACGCGCGTCGCGCTCCAGACCCTCGGCGCGGCTGCGGGCCTCGCCGACGATCTTGTTGGCCTCGGAGCGGGCCTCCGCGATCGCCTGGTCGGCGGTCTGCTGAGCCAGCGAGAGGACACGGGCGGCGCTGTCGCCACCGGGGCCCTGCTGCGGCATCTGCGGGCCGTGACCGCCCATGGGGCCACCCATGGGTCCGCCCATCGGGCCACCCATCTGCTGCTGCATCTGCGGCTGCATCTGGCCGGGACCCTGACCCATCGGACCCTGTCCCATGGGGCCTTGGCCCATCGGGCCCTGACCCATCGGACCCTGGCCCATCGGGCCGGGACCCTGCGGGCCGCCCTGGGCGCTGGGGCCGGCGGGAAGCTGCGGCGCACCGCTCGGCAGCTGGGGCGGGCCACCCATGGGGCCGCCCATCTGCTGCTGCGGCGGGCCCGATATCCCGGCGGGCACCGGAGCACCGGGACCGCGCATACCCTGCGGCGGTCCCTGCTGCTGTTGCGGGTCCTGCTGTTCGGGCGGCTTGCGCATGCCCTGCTGCTGGTTCTGGGCAGCGGCGCGCGTGGCCGCGGCCAGCTTGGCGCGCAGGTCCTCGTTCTCGCGGAGCAGGCGGGTCAGTTCGGCTTCGACCTCATCGAGGAAGGCATCGACCTCGTCCTCGTCATAGCCTTCTCGGAGGCGGACGGTCGTGAACTGCTTGTTCCGCACGTCCTCGGGGGTCAACGGCATCTCTTCACCTCAACGTAGTCGTCGGCATCATCGGCGTTCGGCAAGACCGTATCGTTCACAGCCGGCTCACGACGGAGATCAGGATGTAGACGATGATCATCAGTACGAAGAAGGACAGGTCGAGCGCCACGCCCCCGAGACGCAGCGGCGGAATGAACCGCCGCAGAAGCTTGAGCGGTGGATCGGTGACAGTGTAGGTGGCCTCCAGAACGACCACCATCGCCTTGCCGGGTTGCCATGAGCGGGCGAACTGGAAGACGTAGTCCATGACCAGCCGGAAGATCAGCACGATGAGGAAACACATCAGCGCGACGTAGAGCACCTGCGCGAACACGCTCATGATCCGTGCTTCCCTCTCCCCTGTTTCCGTGCTTTTCCGGTCGTGCGTCTCAGCTCTGGTTGAAGAACCCGCCCTCTGCGATGCGAGCCTTGTCCTCCGCCGTGACATCGACGTTAGCAGGCGACAACAGGAACACCTTCTGCGTCACCCGCTCGATGCTGCCGTGCAGGCCGAAGACGAGACCGGCGGCAAAGTCGACAAGTCGCTTCGCATCCGTGTCGTCCATCTCCGTGAGATTCATGATCACGGGGGTGCCCTCACGGAAGTGTTCCCCGATGGTACGGGCCTCGTTGTAGGTCCGAGGGTGAAGTGTGGTGATCCGGTACGGCTCTCGTTCGGACACGACCTTGGGCATGATCACCGGTGCGTTCTTCTCGAGACTCTGACGTTCTTGTGTGATGGACGCCACGGGGGCGATTCGCGCCGGACGCCCGGATTCCGCGGGAAGCGAAGCGGAATGCGAGACCGGGTCGCGTTGCACCGGTGGTTGCACCACTCGTACCGATTCGTCCCGTTGGGACTGATGTGCCTGGTGCGACTGGCGAGGCGGCTCGTGCCGCCGGTGGTCGCGCTCGGGTTCGGGGTCGAGCTCGGGCTCGAAGTCGTCGTCGGGGTCGAATCCCCTGCCGTCGTACCCATCGTCCTCCACGAGGCCGAGGTAGACCGCCATCTTGCGCATCGCGCCGGCCATGCTCTGAGTCCTCCGCTCTGTGGTGGATCGGCTGACGACTTGCCAAGTGCCTGCGATCCACGAGGTCGTTTATGCCCGCCTATCAGCGGTAATGACCATATTTTCTGCTGTGGTCCGACTTCTTGGCGACGTTACCCGAGCCTGGGTCGGACTCCGAGTACCGCCGTACCGACGCGCACATGTGTCGCTCCGGCCGCCACGGCCTGTTCGAGGTCCGCACTCATCCCTGCCGAGACCATGTTCGCAGCCGGATGAGCGCGGCGCAGGACAGTCGACAAATCCATCAGCCGCTCGAACGCCGCCTGTTGGCGCCCCGCGTACTCTCCGGTAAGCGGCGCGACGGTCATCAGCCCGTCGAGCCGGAGCCCCGGAGCCCCCGCGACCAGCTCGCCCAACTCCTCGACTCCCCCGGCCCCCACGCCTCCTCGCTCACCCCGGCCGTCGTCCTCCGCGTCCAGCGCGACCTGGATGAGGCAGCCCACCTCGCGCTCGGCCCGCACCGCCTCCTTGGACAGAGCGGTGACGAGCCGGGAACGGTCGACGGACTGCACGAGATCCGCGTAACCGACCACGGAGCGCACCTTGTTGGTCTGCAACTGACCGACAAAATGCCACGAGAGCGGCAGATCCGAGCATTCCGCGGCCTTGGGCGCCGCATCCTGGTCCTTGTTCTCGGCGACATGGCGCACACCGAGTTCCGACAGCATCCGCACATCGCTCGCGGGGTAGGTCTTGGTGACCACGATCAGGGTCACCTCTTCACGCTTGCGCCCGGCGGCCGCACAGGCCGCCGCGATGCGCTCTTCCACTTTCGCCAGGTTTTCGGCGAGTTGAGCCTTACGGTCCGTCATGCCCCATCAGTCCAGCCAGACATACCCCGCGAGCCGCCCGGTGGTGCGGTCGCGACGGTACGAGAAGTGGTCACCGGATTCGAGCGTGCACACCGGCGACTGCTCCCGGTCGTGCACCCCCAGCCGTTCCAGCTGCGCGTGCACTCCGGCGCTCACGTCGACGGCGGGAGTGCCCCAACTCGTCTCGGCGTACGCCGCCGGTTCCACCGCAGCGACCTCGGCGCGCATCGCGTCCGGCACCTCGTAGCACCGGCCGCAGACGGCGGGGCCGGTACGGGCGACGATCCGGGACGGTTCGGCGCCGAGCTCCACCATCGCCTCGACGGCGGCGGGGACGACCCCGGCGATCATGCCGGGCCGGCCCGCGTGAGCGGCGGCCGCGACCCCCGCGACCGGGTCGGCGAGCAGCACCGGCGTGCAGTCCGCGGTCAGCACGGCGAGGGCGAGCCCCCGGCGCGCGGTGACGACCGCGTCGACCGAGGGCACCGGTGACGCTCCCCAGGGTGCGTCGACCACGGCCACCTCCGGCCCGTGCACCTGGTTCATCCACACCACCCGCTGCGGGTCGAGCCCCAGGGACTTCGCGGCCAGTTCACGGTTGGTGCGTACGGCGTCGGGGGCGTCGCCGACCGCTCCGCCGAGGTTGAGCTCCTCGTACGGAACGGCGCTCACCCCGCCCCACCGGTCGGTGAAGGCGAAGTGGGCGCCGCCCGCTGTGTTCGTCGTGAAGCGCTGTCCTATCACTTCAGGAAGTCCGGCACGTCCAGCTCTTCGGCCGCGCTGTCCGAGTAGGACCGGGACGGCGGGACCGGCGGGGAGACCGGCAGTTCGTTCACCGGCTCCGCGGCGGGCTCGGGTGCGGACTCGCGCGGGGTGACGCTGCCGAGCGAGCCGAAGGACGGACGGCTGTCGGAAGACCGTACCGGGGTCGGTTCCTCGCGCTTCGCGGAGGACGAGCCGAGGACGGTGTCCCGCTTGGCCGGCGGCTGGCCGCCGTCGAAGCCGGCGGCGATGACGGTGACGCGCACCTCGTCGCCGAGGGCGTCGTCGATGACCGCGCCGAAGATGATGTTGGCCTCGGGGTGTGCGGCCTCGCTCACCAGCTGGGCGGCTTCGTTGATCTCGAACAGGCCGAGGTCGGAGCCGCCGGAGATGGAGAGCAGGACGCCGCGGGCGCCGTCGATGGAGGCTTCGAGGAGCGGCGAGGAGATCGCCATCTCCGCGGCCGCCACCGCGCGGTCGTCGCCGCGGGCCGAGCCGATGCCCATCAGCGCCGAACCCGCCTCGGACATGACCGACTTGACGTCGGCGAAGTCCAGGTTGATCAGGCCGGGCGTGGTGATGAGATCGGTGATGCCCTGGACACCGGAGAGCAGGACCTGGTCCGCCGACTTGAACGCGTCGAGGACCGAGACCTGGCGGTCCGAGATGGACAGCAGCCGGTCGTTGGGGATGACGATGAGGGTGTCGACCTCTTCGCGGAGTTCCGCGATGCCGTCCTCGGCCTGGTTCGCGCGACGGCGGCCCTCGAAGGTGAACGGCCGGGTGACCACACCGATCGTCAGGGCGCCGAGCGTACGGGCGATGTTGGCGACGACGGGTGCGCCGCCGGTGCCGGTGCCGCCGCCTTCGCCGGCCGTCACGAAGACCATGTCGGCCCCCTTGAGGACCTCCTCGATCTCCTCGCGGTGGTCCTCGGCGGCCTTGCGGCCGACGGCCGGGTTGGCTCCGGCGCCGAGTCCGCGGGTGAGTTCGCGGCCGACGTCGAGCTTGACGTCGGCGTCGCTCATCAACAGAGCTTGCGCGTCGGTGTTGATGGCGATGAACTCGACGCCCTTGAGACCGACCTCGATCATCCGGTTGATGGCATTGACACCACCGCCGCCGACACCGATGACTTTGATGACTGCGAGGTAGTTCTGCGGTGCTGCCACGTCGAAGGCCTCTCGCCTCGAGTTACGTGTCGTCGCCTCGCACTCTCGCGATCCGACGACTGATGCCGAATGGGACGGTCCGAACGCCGACCCGAACCCTAACGCTGAAGTTTAGGGTTACCAGTGTGTCTGTTCCTTGGACTCTTCCGAACAGGACACTAAGTCGACAAGTGGCGCACGTTCAACGAACACGCCGAACCTCCCGTTTTTCTTTTCACCCTATGTGATCAGGCGTAGCACTGCCCAACCAGGGTGCTGGCCTGCGCGGATGTGCGTCAACTCCCGGATGACGCAGGGGCGGTGGGAACACTCACGTCGAAGTGCCGGGCCCCGGGAGCGGCTTTCATCAGAGCCGTGAGCGTTCGGCCCTTCAGTCCACCCTTCTCGCCGCTCCCCCACGCGACGGTACGACCGCCCTTCAACTCCAGCGAGATGGCGTCGTACGAACGCACCTTGACGACCCGGGTGTCGCGGGCGACGGCGGCCGGAATGTCGGCGGCCACCCCCACGGCCTCGCGCACCAGACGGCCGACGGGGAAGCGGCGCAGGCCCGCCGACCCGGACACGGTCAATTCCAGAGTGGGTACGCCCTTCGGGGCCTCCGAAACCGTGGCGAATCGCACGCCTTTCGCGTCCACTTCGACGAACTTTGCGCCTTTTTCGACCACCAGAACCGGAGTGCGTTCGGTCACTTTCAGCCCGATTCCATGCGGCCAGGAACGGACGACATCAACCGAGTCAATTCGGGGCAATTTCCGGCGCAGCCGTTGCTCAATGGCATCGGTGTCGACGGAAATCAGCGGAGATCCGACCGGTACGTCGGCCGCTTCCCGCACCTGCTGCGCCGTCAGGACCCGTGCCCCGGAAACGGATACGTGCTCCACGCGCAGCCACTTCGAGCCGTAGAGCAGCCAGGTGGCGCCCGCCCCGAGCAGTACCACCGCGACGAGCACAACGATGAGCGTACGGGGGCGGGGCGGCCACCCGCGACGGGGCGGCCGGGGCGGGCCGGACTCCAGCTTCTGCCGTTCGCCGCGCTCGGCGGTCGTCGGTCCGGCCACGCTCCCTGCCTCTCCTGGTGCGTCCCTAACGGTGCCGCGCGGCGATCGCCTCGTACACCATGCCGACGAGCAGGTCGTCGGCGTCCCGGCGGCCGAACTCGCTGGCGGCGCGGGACATCTCGTACAGCCGGTGCGGGTCGGCGAGCACGGGCAGGACGTTGTTCATGACCCACTGGGTCGTCAGTTCCGCGTCGTCGACGAGCAGTCCGCCGCCGGCCTTGACCACCGGCTGGGCGTTCAGCCGCTGTTCGCCGTTGCCGATGGGCAGCGGGACGTAGGCGGCCGGGAGCCCGACGGCGGAGAGTTCGGCGACGGTCATCGCGCCCGCGCGGCAGAGCATCATGTCGGCCGCGGCGTACGCGAGGTCCATCCGGTCCACGTACGGTACCGGGATGTACGGGGGCATCCCCGGCATCTGCTGGACGTGCGGCAGTTCGTTCTTCGGGCCGACCGCGTGCAGGATCTGGATGCCGGCCTGCTGGAGCAGTGGGGCGACCTGCTGGACCACCTCGTTGAGGCGCCGGGCGCCCTGCGAGCCGCCGGAGACCAGCAGGGTCGGCAGCGCGGGGTCGAGCCCGAAGGCGGCGCGGGCCTCGGGGCGTACGGCGGCCCGGTCGAGGGTGGCGATGGTGCGGCGCAGCGGGATGCCGATGTAGCGGGCGTCGCGCAGCTTGCTGTCCGGGGTGGAGACGGCGACCTTGGCCGCGTAGCGCGAGCCGATCTTGTTGGCGAGGCCGGGCCGCGCGTTGGCCTCGTGGATGATGATCGGCACGCCGAGGCGCTTGGCCGCGAGGTAGCCGGGCAGCGCCACATAGCCGCCGAAGCCCACGACCGCGTCCGCCTTGGTGCGCTCCAGGATCTGCTCGGCGGCCTTGATCGTGCCGCGCAGCCGCCCGGGGACGGTGATCAGCTCGGGGGTGGGCTTGCGTGGCAGCGGTACGGCGGGGATCAGCGCGAGTTCGTAGCCCCGCTCCGGTACGAGCCGGGTCTCAAGCCCCTTCTCCGTGCCCAGGGCCGTGATCCCCACGCTCGGGTCCTGCCTGCGCAGGGCGTCCGCGAGGGCGAGCGCGGGCTCGATGTGGCCGGCGGTCCCCCCACCGGCGAGTACGACATGCACCGAAATTCACCGCTCTCCGGACGAGCGCGCCGCGGCACGCCGTCGCATCGTGTTCCATCTCCGAGGCCCCGCGGCCCCCGCGGAGCCTCTCACCGCAGCACGCTTTCTACCAAAGCGGGGTTGCCGCATGGCAAGCGCGGCCCGCGCCCCGGGCTCATCGCGTGCGAAGGCGATCAGCAGCCCGACGGCGAACATGGTCGGCAGCAGGGCCGAACCCCCGTAGGAGAACAGCGGGAGCGGGACTCCGGCGATCGGCAGCAGACCGAGCACCGCGCCGATGTTGATCACGGCCTGGGCCGTGATCCACGTGGTCACGCCTCCCGCGGCGTACCTCACGAAGGGGTCCTCCGTGCGTCCGGCCACGCGGATACCCGCATAGCCTAGGGCCGCGAAGAGGGCGAGCACCGACAGCGTCCCCGCCAGGCCCAGTTCCTCCCCGGTGACGGCGAAGATGAAGTCGGTGTGCGCTTCGGGGAGTTGGCCCCATTTCTCCACACTCGCGCCGAGCCCGGAGCCGAAGATCCCGCCGGAGGCGAGGGCGTAGATGCCGTGCACGGCCTGCCAGCAGGAGTTGGCCCCGGTGCCGGGCTCGGTGGCGCCGATGCAGGCGAACCGGGCCATGCGGTTGGGGCTGGTCTTGATGAGGATCACACCGAGGGTGGCGGCGACGGAGAGCACGCCGACGAACAGCCGGGTGGGGGCGCCCGCCAGCCACAGCAGGCCGAACAGGATCGCGGTCAGGATGATCGCGGTGCCCATGTCGCCGCCGAGCATGATGAGCCCGAGCAGCATGAAGGTCACCGGAACGATCGGCACCAGCATGTGCTTCCACTGGGCGAGGAGGTTCTTGTCCTGTTTGCGGGCGAGCAGATCGGCGCCCCACAGCACCAGCGCGAGCTTGCCGAACTCGCTGGGCTGGAGCTGGAAGGGGCCACCGACGGAGATCCAGTTCTGGTTGCCGTTGACCGCCCGTCCTATCCCCGGCACCTGCACCAGGACCATCAGGAAGACGGATCCGGCGAGCATCGGATAGGCCAGCGCCCGGTGCAGCCGTACGGGCATCCGGGAGGCCGCCAGCAGCAGCGCGCCGCCGATCGCGGCCGCCAGGAACTGTTTGCGGAAGAAATACGACCCCGGCAGCGACATCTGCAGCGCGGTGATCTGCGACGCGGAGTAGACCATCACCAGGCCCAGCACGGTGATCAGCAGGCTGCTGCCGAGGACCAGGTAGTAGGCCGTCAGCGGCCGGTCCCAGGCCTTCTGGGCACGGGTGTAGAGCCGCAGCAGCGGGTTGTCGCGCCGGGAGCGGGCGGCCGGAGGACGGCCGGGGGCGCGCTGGACGGGGGGACGCCCCGTACGGCTACCGGGCATCGACGGCTCCCGTCGTACCGCGGGCGGAAAGCCGCCGCACAAGCACCGACCACGATGGCGTCACGCGTCGCTCCCAAGGGTCCCGGGCGCCCGGCCGGCCGGATCCGCCGTCAGGCGCTCGCGGCGCCGAGTTCGCGAACCGCCTCCGCGAAAGCGTCACCGCGCTTGTTGTAGTTGGTGAACATGTCCATGGACGCACAGGCCGGCGCCAGCAGAACGGTGTCCCCCGGCTCGGAGAGCCGTGCGGCCTCCTGAACGGCCGCGAGCATCGCCCCAGTGTCGGTCCGGTCGAGGTCGACGACCGGTACTTCGGGCGCGTGTCGCGCGAGTGCTTCGCGGATCAGCGCACGGTCGGCGCCGATCAGTACGGCCCCTCGAAGTCGCTTTGCCGACTTGGCGACCAGCTCGTCGAAGGTCGCGCCCTTGGCGAGCCCGCCCGCGATCCACACGATCGACTCGTACGCCGCCAACGAGGCTTCCGCCGCATGGGTGTTGGTGGCCTTGGAGTCGTCGATGTACGCCACACCGTCCACGTCCGCGACGTGCGCGATGCGGTGCGCGTCCGGCCGGAAGGCCCGCAGCCCGTCCCGTACGGCCTGGGGAGGCACCCCGAAGGCGCGTGCGAGGGCCGCCGCCGCAAGGGCGTTGGCGATGTTGTGCGGGGCGGGCGGGTTGACGTCGGAGACGTCGGCGAGTTCCTGGGCGTTCTTCTGCCGGTTCTCGACGAAGGCGCGGTCGACGAGGATGCCGTCCACGACGCCGAGTTGGGAGGGTGCCGGCGCCGCGAGGGTGAAGCCGATCGCCCGGCAGCCCTCCTCGACGTCCGCCCCGCGCACCAGCTCCTCGGTGGCCTTGTCGGCCACGTTGTAGACGCAGGCGACCTGATTGCCCTCGTAGATGCGGCCCTTGTCGGCGGCGTACGCCTCCATGGAGCCGTGCCAGTCGAGGTGGTCGGGGGCGAGGTTGAGGACGGTCGCGGAGTGGGCGCGCAGGGACGGCGCCCAGTGCAGCTGGTAGCTGGACAGCTCCACCGCGAGGACGTCGTACGTCTCCTCGCCGAGCACCGCGTCGAGCAGCGAGACGCCGATGTTGCCGACGGCTGCCGTGCGCAGCCCGGCCGCCCTCAGGATCGAGGCGAGCATCTGCACGGTGGTCGTCTTGCCGTTGGTGCCGGTGACGGCGAGCCAGGGGGCCGGCTTTCTGCCGTCCTGGTCGCGCAGCCGCCAGGCCAGCTCCACGTCGCCCCAGACGGGGACGTCCGCCGCGGCGGCCGCGGCGAACAGCGGCTTGTCCGGCTGCCAGCCGGGCGCGGTCACGATGAGCTCGGTGCCTTCCGGCAGGGTCGCTCCGTCACCGAGGCGCACGGTGACGCCGAGCGCCTCCAGTTCGGCGGCCTGCGTCCGGGTGCGCTCGTCGTCGCCGTCGTTGACGACCGTGACGAGCGCGCCGAGGCCGTGCAGGACCCTGGCCGCCGGGATGCCGGAGACGCCGAGCCCCGCGACGGTGACGTGCTTGCCCTGCCAGTTGGTCACTTGTCGGCTGCCCATCCTGCGTAGAAGAGACCGAGTCCGACGATCACGCACATGCCCTGGATGATCCAGAAGCGGACCACGACAAGGACTTCGGACCACCCCTTCAGTTCGAAGTGGTGCTGGAGTGGCGCCATCCGGAAGACACGCTTGCCGGTCATCCGGAACGAGCCGACCTGGATGACCACCGACATGGTGATCAGGACGAAGAGACCGCCGAGCAGCGCGACCAGCAGCTCCGTGCGGGAGCAGATCGCGAGACCGGCGAGCGCGCCGCCCAGGGCCAGCGAACCGGTGTCACCCATGAAGATCTTGGCCGGCGAGGTGTTCCACCACAGGAAGCCGAAGCAGGCGCCCATCAGAGCGGAGGCGACGACCGCCAGGTCGAGTGGATCCCGTACCTCGTAACAGGCGGAGGGGTTGGTCAGGGTCTGCGCGTTGGCGCAGGACTCCTGGAACTGCCAGACCCCGATGAACGTGTAGGCGCCGAAGACCATCGTGGCGGCACCGGTGGCGAGGCCGTCCAGACCGTCCGTCAGGTTCACGCCGTTCGACATCGCGAGGATCATGAACAGCGCCCAGATCACGAACAGCACCGGGCCGATGCTCCAGCCGAAGTCCTGCACGAAGGAGAGCTTGGTGGAGGCCGGGGTGTTGTTGCGGGCGTCCGCGAACTGCAGCGAGAGCACCGCGAAACCGATACCGACGATCAGCTGGCCGGCCATCTTCGCCTTGGCCCGCAGACCGAGCGAGCGCCGCTTGACGATCTTGATGTAGTCGTCGAGGAAGCCGACCAGGCCCATGCCCGCCATCAGGCCGAGCACCAGCAGACCCGAGAAGGTCGGTGCGTAACCCGTGATCACCTTGGACGCGAAGTACGCGATGATCGTCGCGAGGATGAAGGCGATACCACCCATGGTCGGCGTGCCGCGCTTGGCGTGGTGCTCGCGCGGGCCGTCGTCGCGGATGTACTGGCCGTAGCCCTTGCGGGCCAGGAACTTGATCAGCAGCGGTGTGCCGATCAGGGTCAGGAAGAGGCCAATGACTCCTGCGAACAGGATCTGCTTCATCATCGGGCGGCAACCTCACCCTCGGCACCGGTTTCGAGCAGCGCCTGTGCGACGC
The DNA here is from genome assembly GCF_052543295.1 of Streptomyces sp. SAS_270. Taxonomy (NCBI): domain Bacteria; kingdom Bacillati; phylum Actinomycetota; class Actinomycetes; order Kitasatosporales; family Streptomycetaceae; genus Streptomyces; species Streptomyces sp. SAS_270. The sequence goes on along the minus strand of NZ_JBMNDS010000013.1, from coordinate 129,200 downwards.
TCTCGAGCCCGACCGACCGGGACGCCTTCACGAGAACGACGTCCCCTGGGCGCAGCTCGCTGCGCAACAGGTCGACAGCCGCCTGTGCGTCGGACACGTGCACCGACTCCTCACCCCACGAACCCTCGTTATATGCGCCCAGTTGCAGCCAGGACGCTTCCCTGCCCCCGACCGCGACGAGCTTGCTGACGTTGAGCCGGACGGCGAGCCGTCCGACCGCGTCGTGCTCGGCGAGCGCCTCGTCCCCGAGCTCGGCCATCTTGCCGAGCACCGCCCAGGTCCGCCGCCCCTTGCCCATCGCCGCGAGCGCGCGCAGGGCGGCTCGCATGGACTCGGGGTTCGCGTTGTAGGCGTCGTTGACGACTGTCACGCCGTCCGGGCGCTCGGTGACCTCCATGCGCCAGCGGGAGAGGGATCCCGCCTCGGAGAGCGCGACGGCGATCTCGTCAGCGGACATGCCCAGCTCATGGGCGACGGCGGCCGCGGCGAGCGCGTTCGACACGTGGTGCTCACCGTACAGGCGCATGGTCACGTCACTGCACCCGGAGGGTGTGTGAAGCCTGAAGGAAGGCTGTCCGCTGTCCGTGAGTCCGACGTTCTCGGCGCGTATGTCCGCTTCGTCGCTCTCGCCGAAAAGGATCACCTTCGCCTTCGTACGGGATGCCATGGCGCGTACGAGGGAATCGTCGGCATTGAGGATCGCGACGCCGCCCTCGTCCGACGGGGGCAGCGCCTCGACGAGTTCACCCTTCGCTTGCGCGATCTGCTCGCGGCCGCCGAACTCGCCGATGTGCGCGGTGCCGACGTTGAGGACGAGGCCGATCCTCGGGGGCGTCAGATCCGCGAGGTAGCGGATGTGGCCGACTCCGCGGGCGCCCATCTCCAGCACGAGGAACTTCGTCTCCTCGGTGGCGCTGAGCGCGGTGAGCGGCAGTCCGATCTCGTTGTTGAGCGAGCCGGGCGTGAAAACAGTGGGCGCCTTGCGGCGCAGCACCTGGGCGATCAGGTCCTTGGTGCTGGTCTTGCCCGCGGAGCCGGTCAGGGCCACGAGGGTCGCGCCGAGCCGCTCGACGACATGGCGCGCGAGGGCGCCGAGTGCCGTCTGCACGTCGTCCACGACGATCGCGGGCACGCCGACGGGGCGGGACGCCAGCACGGCGACCGCCCCCGCGTCGACGACTGCTTGTGCGAAGTCGTGGCCGTCCACGCGCTCGCCGGCGAAGGCGACGAAGAGGCTGCCGGACTCCACCTCACGGGAGTCCCTGACGACGGGTCCGGTGACCTGCAGCGCCGGATCCGGTATGTCGTACGTCTGCCCGCCGACGACTGAGGCGATCTCGGCGAGAGAGAGGGCGATCACAAGTTCATCCCTGGGTCTTCTGGATAGCTTCGCGAAGCACCTGGCGGTCGTCGAAGGGACGCACCACCCCGGCGATGTCCTGCCCCTGCTCGTGGCCCTTGCCGGCGACCAGCACGGTGTCACCGGGCTGTGCCCGGGCGACGGCGGCCGCGATGGCGGCGGCCCGGTCCTCGAAGACCTGGACCTCGCCGCGCTCGTGCGCCGGCACCTCGGCGGCGCCTGCGAGCATCGTGGCGAGGATCGCGAGGGGGTCCTCGGAGCGGGGGTTGTCCGATGTCAGTACGGCGGTGTCGGCGAGGCGCGCCACGGCGGCGCCCATCGGCTTCCGCTTGGTCGTGTCGCGGTCCCCGCCGCAGCCCAGCACGACGTGCAGCCGGCCCTCGGTGACCTTGCGCAGGGCGCGCAGGACCGATTCGACCGCGTCCGTCTTGTGGGCGTAGTCGACCACCGCGAGGTAGGGCTGTCCGGCGTCCACGCGCTCCAGGCGGCCCGGCACGCCCGGCACGGCGGCGATGCCGTCGGCGGCGGCCTGCGGGTCGAGCCCGGCCTCCGCGAGGGCGACGAGCGCGGCGAGCGTGTTGGCGACGTTGAAGGGGCCCGCGAGCGGCGAGCGGGCCGTGATCCGCTGCCCCTTGGGACTGATCGCGGTGAACGTCGAGTCCATGGGGCCGACTTCGACGTCCTCGGCGCGCCAGTCGGCGTCCGGATGGCCCTCGGCGGAGAAGGTGACGACGGGGACGCCGGCCTCCTTGCTGAGCCTGCGCCCGTACTCGTCGTCGACGTTGACGACGCCGAGTCTGCTGCGCTGCGGTGTGAACAGCTGAGCCTTGGCCCGGAAGTAGTCCTCCATGTCGGAGTGGAACTCCATGTGCTCCGGGCTGAGGTTGCTGAAGACGGCGATGTCGAAGACGCAGCCGTCGACGCGGCCGAGGACCAGCGCATGGCTGGAGACCTCCATGGCGACCGCCTCCACCCCGCGCTCGCGCATGACCGCGAACAGGGCCTGGAGGTCGGTGGCTTCGGGGGTGGTGCGCTCGGACTTGATGCGCTCGTCGCCGATGCGCGTCTCCACCGTGCCGATGAGACCGGTGGAGCGGGCCGTCTTGAGACCGCCTTCGACGAGGTACGCCGTCGTGGTCTTGCCGGATGTGCCGGTGATGCCGATCTGGAGGAGGTCACGCCCTGGGTGGCCGTAGATGGTGGCCGCCAGTTCGCCCATCCGCCCGCGCGGGTCGTCGACCACGAGGACGGGCAGACCGGTGGCGGCGGCGCGCTCGGCGCCGGTCGGGTCGGTCAGCACGGCGACGGCGCCGAGGCCGGCGGCCTGCGTCACGAAGTCGGCCCCGTGCAGACGGGCGCCGGGCAGGGCGGCGTACACGTCGCCGGGGCGTACGGCGCGGGAGTCGTGGGTGATGCCCGTGACTCCGGCGGCGCTCCCCGGTTCGGCGACCTCCAGCTGATCGGCGAGTTCCGCGAGGGGTGTGGCGGAGACGTGAACCGGTCGAGGCGACCCCGGATATGTCACAGGAACGCCCTTCTGGGTGGTTTGGGACTGATCAGGGTGTGGCACGGCGGTGAGCGTACCGGGCGCACCCCCGCCGGAGCGAAGCGAGGGGCTGGGCGAGCCATGGTTCCCGGAGTCGGGAGTGATCGTTGTCACGGGCTGGTTCCTGGTCGGTGTTCCGGGTGGTAAGGGCATTTCCGGGCGGTGCCGATCGGGCCGTGGGGCGGCGGTTGGGTCAGGGCGTGAAGTCGACGGGCAGTCTGGCGGGCTGCGCGCCGGTGGGCGGGACCTGGAGGGTCTTCAGGGCGAACTCCATGACCTGCTTGTAGATCGGGCCGCAGATCTGGCCGCCGAAGTAGTTGCCCTTGGTGGCGTTCTGGATCGCGCAGTAGACGGTGATCCGCGGCTTGTCCGCGGGCGCGAATCCGGCGAACGACGAGGTGTAGCCGTGGTACTTGCCGGTGGCCGGATCCACGCGGTTGGCCGTACCCGTCTTGCCCGCGACCCGGTAGCCGGGGATGCGCGCCTTGGCGCCGGTGCCCTCCTCGTCGTCCACCACGGACTCCAGCATCTGGGCGAGGTTCTTCGCCGTCTTCTCGCTCACGACCCTTGTCTTCTTGGGCTTCGCGGCCGGGGTGAAGCGTCCGTCGGGCCCCTTCGTGCCGCGCACGAGGGTGGGCTCGATCCGTACGCCGCCGTTGGCGATCGTCGAGTAGACGGACGCCGCCTGCATCGCGTTGATCGACACGCCCTGGCCGAAAGGAATCGTGTACTGCTGCGAGGTGGACCACTTGCCGGGGGGCGCGAGGATGCCCGGGGTCTCGCCAGGGAAGCCGAGCCCGGTGGCGCTGCCGATGCCGAACTTGCGCAGGTAGGAGTAGAGGACCTGGTTCGCCTGCCGCTGCGTCTTGCCGAGCTGGCCGGCCGCCAGGATGGTGCCGATGTTGCTGGACTTGGCGAGGACGCCGTTGAGCGTCAGGTTCCAGGTCTTGTGGTCGATGTCGTCCTGGAAGAGGCGGTCGCCGCGGTGCAGCCGGTTGGGCACGACCACGTGCGTGGCGGGCGTGGCGACGTTCTCCTCCAGTACGGCCGCCATCGACATGACCTTGGCGGTGGAGCCGGGCTCGAAGGCGTCCTGGAGGGCGGCGTTGCCCATGGCGGCCGAGTTGGCCTGGGAGAGGTCGTTCGGGTCGAAGCCGGGCGAGTTGGCCATGGCGAGGATCTGGCCCGTCCGGGTGTCCTGCACTATCACGTACCCGCGGTCCGCCCTGGACTTCTTCACCTGGTCGGTGATGGCGTTCTGTGCGGCCCACTGGATGTCGCGGTCGATGGTCAGCTCGACGTCGGAGCCGGCCACGGCGGGTGTCTCGGTGGAGCCCGCGGTCGGCACCTGGCGGCCGCCGGACTGGGCGTAGCGGATCTTGCCGTCCTTGCCGGAGAGCACCTTCTCCAGCTGCTGCTCGACCCCGCCGCCCCCCTTGCCGTCGGCGTTGACCCAGCCCAGTATCCCGGCGGCGAGGTCGCTGTTGGGGTACACGCGCTTGGTGGTGGGCTCGGAGAAGACGCCCGCGAGGACGTTGACGGTGGTCTTGTCCGTGCCCGCCTTCGCGGTGAGCGCGCTCTTGAGGTCCTTGATCTGGTTCCAGACCTGCGGGGTCAGGCGCCGGGCGAGCCGGACGTACTGCGTGTGCTTCGTCCGGAGCTTCCTGGCGACCGTGTCCGCGTCCTGGCCGAGGATCGGGGCGAGCAGCGCCGCGGCCTGTTCAGGGGCGTCCGACGTCTTGGTGGCCTTGGCCGTGAACATCGTGGGGTCGGCCGTGATGTCGTACGCGTCCACGCTGGTCGCGAGTTCGACGCCGTCGCGGTCCGTGATGCCGCCGCGCTCGGCGGCCAGGGTGCGGCCGACGTACCGGTTCTGCTGGGCCTTGGCGGCATAGGTGCTCGCGTCCACGGCCTGCACCTGGAGCAGCCGTACGACGAAGGCGACCATCACCAGGGCGAGCGCGAGGCCGACCATGCGCAGCCGCGGCCGGGGGCTGCCCAGCCGCAGGACGGTCGGGCCGGCCTGGCGGGGCGGGGCGGGGCGGCGTACGGGCCGGGCGGGGCGGACACCGGGGCCCGGGCGCCGCTGGCTCCCGGGACGTACGGGCCTGGCGGGGCCGGGCACACGGCGGCGCGGCGGTTCCCTGTCGGACACTTCCGTCACCTGCCGGGGGTCGGGGAGGGCTGCGTGGGCGGGGCGGTGGTGGCCTGCGGGACGAAGCCGCTGTCCACCGGGCTCGACGTCGTCGGTGTCGCGGTCGGTGTCGGCGTCGGGGTGGGCGTGGGCGTGGCGGTCGGTGCGGTGGCGATGGCCTCGGGCGGGCGCACGAGCGGGATACGGACCGAGGTCTGCCGGGCGGCCGCTCCGGGCACGCCCTTGACGGTGCCGTCCGGGTCGAGGAAGGCCGGGTCGCCGCCCGGGATCATGCCCAGCTCGCGGGCGCGGCGCTGGAGGGCGTCGGGCGCGGAGTAGGCGTCCACGTCCCGCTGGAGCTGCTGCTCCTCGTCGGTGAGGCTCTTGGTGTTCTTCTGGAGGTCGTCCAGGCGGAACGCGCCTTCGCTCAGTGCGGAGTTCAGCACCAGGAGACCGATGAGCCCGCCGCCGAGCAGCAGCACGACGAGCAGAACGAAGGGGGTGCGGGCGGCCTGACCCGCGCCCGCAGGAAGCAGGCGGGCGAGACGGGCGGCCCTGCCCCTCAGTTCGGGTCTGCTACTCACACGCCCTCCCCGCGAGTCCGGGCTTCCGACCGAGTTTGGATTTCCGACGCACTCACGCTCCCCTTCGTGTGCCTCACCCGGCCCCCTTCTCGTGCGTCACTCGGCGTCCTCGCGGATGCGCTGCGCCGCCCGCAGCCGCGCGGGAGCCGCCCGGCGGTTCTCGGCGACCTCTTCCTCTGTGGGAAGTTCGGCACCGCGCGTCAGCAGCTTGAGCCGGGGCTGGTAGCGCTCAGGCACGACCGGCAGACCGGGCGGCGCGGTGTTGGCGGCGCCGGCCGCGAACACCTGCTTGACCAGCCGGTCCTCCAGGGAGTGGTACGACAGCACGGCGATCCGGCCGCCGACGGCGAGCGCCTTCACGGCCGCGGGGACCGCCGCCTCCAGGACGCTCAGTTCGCCGTTGACCTCGATGCGCAGCGCCTGGAAGGTGCGCTTGGCGGGGTTGCCGCCGGTGCGCTTGGCGGCCTGCGGCAAGGAGTCGCGGATCAGTTCGACGAGCCGCGCGCTGTTGCTGAAGGGCTCCTTCTCGCGCTCGCGCACGACGGCGGAGACGATCCGCTTGGCCTGCTTCTCCTCGCCGTACGCCCGCAGGATCCGCACCAGTTCGCCCGGCGGGTAGGTGTTGAGCACCTCGGCCGCGCTGATGCCGGTCGTCTGGTCCATGCGCATGTCGAGCGGGGCGTCCTGCGCGTAGGCGAACCCGCGGTCGGCCTCGTCGAGTTGCATGGAGGAGACGCCGAGGTCGAACAGGATGCCCTCGACGCGCGGGATGCCCAGGCGGTCGAGTACGTCGGGGAGTTCGTCGTAGACCGCGTGGACGAGCGTGGCGCGGTCGCCGTAGGGGGCGAGCCGCTCACCGGAGAGGCGCAGCGCCTCCTTGTCCCGGTCCAGGGCGACGAGGCGGGCCTCGGGGAACCGGGCGAGCAGCGCCTCACTGTGGCCGCCGAGGCCGAGGGTGCAGTCGACGACCACGGCTCCCGGGCGCTCCAGCGCGGGCGCCAGCATGTCCAGGCACCGCTGGAGCATCACCGGAACATGTCGACTCTGGCTCAAGGGGCCCTCTCAGGTCCGGCACGGCCCACGTACCGCCGGGTCCCCGCCCGCTCGTGAAGGGGAGGCCCGCCGGCGCCGGGTGAGTGGCGTCAGCCGACCGGAGCGGGAGGAGGCCGAGCCGTACGTACGCGCCGCGCACGCGGGGAGACGCCGGAAAATCGCCGGGCCTCCGGGGAACAACAGTCCAGCAGGGAGGGCCTCGCCTCCCGCTTCGCGTCACTTTAGTCCACGGTGTCTCGCGGTCAATCAACCGGCATGCGCGTCGCGGGCCGGTCCTCGGTGAAACACCGACGAAGCCGCGAACAGGGCGAAACAACCCGTACGGGCGCACCCGCGACACCCTTGTGGGTTACCTCACAACAAGGCTTGATGATGTTCTTTGTCCGCTCTCACACCAGGACTACTCCATCCGTGACCAGTACCGTTATCGGTATGACGACTTCTGCATCCGTTCCCACAGAGCCCGCAGACGCCATACCGACCGACGGCACCGTGACAGACCGCCTCGTCGATGCGAACGAGCGGTACGCCGCCGCGTTCACCGACCCGGGGATGGACGCCCGTCCCGTCCTGCACGTCGCGGTGGTCGCGTGCATGGACGCGAGGCTCGACCTGCACGCCGCTCTCGGCCTCGAACTGGGCGACTGTCACACGATCCGCAACGCGGGCGGGGTGGTCACCGACGATGTGATCCGCTCCCTGACCATCAGCCAGCGCGCGCTCGGCACCCGCAGCGTCGTCCTGATCCACCACACCGGCTGCGGCATGCAGGCCATCACCGAGGACTTCCGGCACGACCTGGAGATGGAGGTCGGACAGCGCCCCGCCTGGGCGGTGGAGGCCTTCCGGGACGTCGAGCAGGACGTACGGCAGTCGATGCAGCGGGTGCGCACCTCGCCGTTCCTGCTGCACAAGAACGACGTGCGCGGCTTCGTCTTCGACGTGCACTCGGGCCTGCTGCGCGAGATAGACCCGGCCTGACAGCCCTGGCAGGGGCCCCCTCACCACCCCTCCGAGCCCTCATGGGACCCTCACCTCACGAAAACCCCCCGGACATCCGGCGCCCAAAAGGTCGCAAGACCTGACATATCGCAGCCAGTTATCCACAGGCGAGTGACACGAACCGGTAACGGCAACAAGAATGCGGGTGTGGCGTCACGCGGAACTTTTCGCGCGTGGTGTCCGTGTTTCGGGGTGGGCCGGTCCGCATGGGGCGTCGGCCCGGGAAAGGGCCGAGGAGGGCCGGGTGACGACCTATGACGATCGAGCGAGCCTTACAGATCTGACCGCCACTGTGGAGCGTGTCCGCAGTTCGGTGGAAGGAGTGATCGAAGGCAAGCCCGAGGTCGTACGGCTTTCGCTGACCGTACTGCTCGCCGAGGGCCATCTTCTGATCGAGGATGTCCCGGGCGTCGGCAAGACCATGCTGGCCAAGGCGCTGGCGCGGTCCATCGACTGCTCGGTGCGGCGCATTCAGTTCACGCCCGACCTGCTGCCCTCGGACATCACGGGTGTGTCCATCTGGGACCAGCAGCGCCGGGACTTCGAGTTCAAGCCGGGGGCGATCTTCGCGCAGATCGTGATCGGCGACGAGATCAACCGCGCCTCACCGAAGACGCAGTCGGCGCTCCTTGAGTCCATGGAGGAGCGCCAGGTCACCATCGACGGGCAGACCTACGAACTGCCGAGCCCCTTCATGGTGGTGGCCACGCAGAACCCGGTCGAGATGGAGGGCACCTACCCGCTGCCCGAGGCGCAGCGCGACCGCTTCATGGCCCGCGTCTCCATCGGCTATCCCAGCGCGGAGGCCGAGCTGCAGATGCTCGACATCCACGGCGGGGCGTCCCCGCTGGACGACCTCCAGCCGGTGGCCCACGCGCACGAGATCCTGAAACTCATCGACGCGGTCCGCACGGTCCACGTCGCGGACACGGTACGGCGGTACGCGGTCGACCTGGTCGCCGCCACCCGCAGCCATCCGGATCTCAGACTCGGCGCCTCGCCGCGCGCCACGCTCCATCTACTGCGCGCGGCGAAGGCCTCGGCCGCCCTCAGCGGCCGGGACTACGCACTGCCGGACGACGTGCAGGCGCTCGCCGTGGCGGTGCTGGCCCACCGCCTGCTGCCCACGGCCCAGGCCCAGTTGAACCGTCGTACGGCGGAGCAGGTCGTCCAGGAGATCCTGCAGCGCACCGCCGTGCCGGCCGCACCCCAGCAGCAGTCCGGCTTCCCGGTGGGCTCACCCACCTACGGCCAGCAGCCGCCACGGAGGCTGTGATGACGCAAGCGGGGACCGGGCACACCGCCGAGGAGGACAAGGGCGGGCTGCGCACGGCCCTCGCCGGTCTCACCACCCGCGGGCGCTCCTTCCTGGCAGCCGGAGTGGCGGCGGCCGTCTGCGCGTACGTCCTGGGGCAGAGCGATCTGCTCCGGGTCGGCCTGCTGCTGGCCGTCCTGCCGCTGGTCTGCGCGACCGTGCTCTACCGCACGCGCTACCGGGTGGCGGGCAGTCGCCGCCTCTCCCCCGGGCGCGTGCCCGCCGGCAGCGAGGCGCGTGTCCATCTGCGGATGGACAACGTCTCGCGGCTGCCCACCGGGCTGCTGATGCTCCAGGACCGGGTGCCGTACGTGCTCGGTCCGCGCCCCCGGTTCGTGCTGGACCGGGTGGAGGCGGGCGGCCGCCGCGAGGTGTCCTACCGCGTGCGCTCGGACCTGCGCGGCCGCTACCCGCTGGGCCCGCTGCAACTGCGCCTGACCGACCCCTTCGGGATGTGCGAACTGACCCGCTCCTTCTCGACGTACGACACCCTGACCGTCATTCCGCGCGTGGAGGCGCTGCCGCCGGTCCGGCTGACCGGCGAGGCCAAGGGGTACGGCGACGGGCGGCAGCGCTCGCTGGCACTGGCCGGCGAGGACGACGTGATCCCGCGCGGATACCGGCACGGCGACGATCTGCGCCGCGTGCACTGGCGGTTGACCGCGCGCTACGGCGAGCTGATGGTCCGCCGCGAGGAGCAGCCGCAGCGGTCCCGCTGCACGGTGCTGCTGGACACGCGCGGCCTCGCCTACCAGGGCGCGGGCCCGGACTCCGCTTTCGAGTGGGCGGTGTCGGGCACGGCGTCCACGCTGGTGCACATGCTGGAACGGGGCTTCTCCGTACGGCTGCTGACGGACACCGGCAGTTCGGTGCCCGGCGAGGGCGCCGACGGGTTCACGGGCGCGAGCCAGGAGTCGGCGGACGCGGCCGGACTGATGATGGACACCCTGGCGGTCATCGACCACTCCGACGGCACCGGGCTCTCCCGGGCCTACGACGTGCTGCGCAGCGGCAACGAAGGGCTGTTGATCGCCTTCCTCGGCGATCTGGACGAGGAGCAGGCGACGGTGCTCGCCAAGATGCGCCAGCGCAGCGGCGGAGCCGTCGCCTTCCTGCTGGACAGTGACGCCTGGGTGCGGGAACCGAGCGAGGTTCCCGACCCGTTGGACAGGAGCGAGGATCGACTGCGCATGCTGCGCGAGGCGGGCTGGACCGCTCTGAAGGTGCCGCGCGGGAGCGGGCTCGCCGACCTGTGGCAGCAGGCCGACCGGCAGCGCTCGGGCGTCGCCTCGACGGGGAGCACGGCGAGGGGTGGTGGCTCATGAGCGGGCGTGCGCGACTGGCGCTGTGCGCCGCGGCCGCCACACTGATGGCCGCCTGCGCCCTGCTGCCGCTGGTGGACCCGGCGACCTGGATCCTCCAGGCGGCGTTTCTGCTCGCCGTGCAGACCGGTGTGGGTGCGCTGACCCGGCGGGTTCCGCTGGCCCGGCCGCTGACCGTGGCGGTGCAGGCGCTGGTGACACTGATGCTGCTGACGCTGGTCTTCGCCCGTCAGCAGGCCATCGCCGGGATCGTGCCCGGGCCCGAGGCGTTCCACCGCCTCGGCATGCTGCTCCAGGCGGGCACCGACGACGTCGGACGGTTCGCCATTCCGGCGCCGCTGTCCGAGGGCATCCGGCTGATGATGGTCGGCGGCGTGCTGGTCATCGGGCTCGCGGTGGACGCCCTCGCGGTGACGTTCCGCAGCGCCGCCCCGGCCGGGCTGCCGCTGCTCGCGCTGTACTCGGTCGCCGCGGGACTGTCCGGTGGCGGCGCCGCATGGCTGTGGTTCCTGCTCGCGGCCGCCGGCTATCTGATGCTGCTCCTCGCCGAGGGCCGCGACCGGCTCTCGCAGTGGGGCCGCGTCTTCGGCGGTGCGGCGCGCACCGCGGGCCCGGAGTCCTCCACCGGGGCCCTCGCGCCCGTCCGCACCGGGCGGCGCATCGGCGCGGTCGCGCTGGGCATCGCCCTGGTGGTGCCGCTCGGCCTGCCGGCGCTCGACGGCGGCCTGCTGGACGGCGCCGGGAGGGGCGTCGGCTCCGGCACGGGCGGTGGCGGCACGATCTCCGCGGTGAACCCGCTGGTCTCGCTCCGCGACAGCCTGAACGTGAACGAGGACCGCCAGGTCATGTCGTACCGCACCAACACGGACGACACCCAGGACCTGTATCTGCGGATCGTCTCCCTGGACGACTTCGACGGGACGGCCTGGAAGCCCGCCCAGCGGCACATCATCGATGTGCCGGACACGTTCCCGACGCCGACCGGCCTCGGCGGCGACGTCCGGCGGACCGAGATCCGGACCAGGATCGCGGCGGCGGACTGGTACGCGCAGGACTGGCTGCCGATGCCGTACCCGGCGAACAAGGTGAACATCAAGGGCAACTGGCGCTACGAGCCGGTGGGCCGCACCCTCGTGGGAGACCACGGGCAGAACACCCGGGGCGCGCAGTACGAGGTCACGAGCCTGATCGTGCAACCGACCGCGGAGCAGCTCGCAAACGCTCCGGAGCCGTCGGACGACATGAAGCGCGACTACACGAATGTGCCGTCGTCGTTGCCGCCGGTGGTGGGCAGGACCGCCCGCCAGGTCACCGAGGGCGCGCAGAACCACTACGAGCAGGCCGTCAAGCTCCAGGACTACTTCGCCGTGACCGGCGGCTTCACCTACGACACCCAGGTGCAGGCCGGCAGCGGTTCCGCGGCGATCGCGAAGTTCCTGAAGGACAAGGAGGGCTTCTGCGTCCACTTCTCCTTCGCGATGGCCGCGATGGCGCGGACGCTGGGGATACCCGCCCGGGTCGCGGTGGGCTTCACGCCGGGCTCCCCGCAGGGCGACGGCTCGATGTCGGTCGGTCTGCGCGACGCGCACGCCTGGCCGGAGCTGTACTTCGAGGGCATCGGCTGGACCCGTTTCGAGCCGACCCCCAACCGCGGCTCGGTGCCGTCCTACACCCAGCCGGACTCCTCCGGGAGCGACCTGCCCGACGTGCCGAAGCCGTCGACGTCTGCCTCCACGGCGCCGTCCGCCGCGCCGTCCGCCAGTGAGAGCTGCTCGGCCGAGCAGAAGAAGCTGGAGGCGTGCAGCGGGGTGCTGCCGCAGAACAAGGCGGGGTCGGGCGACGACGGTCCGCCCTGGTACAAGATCCTTTGGTGGACGCTGGCGGGTGCTGCCGTGCTCGCACTGCCGTTGGTGCCGATGCTGTGGCGGCTGCGCAGTCGGTCGCTGCGGCTGGCCTCCTCCCAGCACGCGCCCGCCGCTGAGCGGCTCTCGCGCACGGGACGCACAGCCCGCGGTGCGGCAGAGGGCTTCACGGACGGCATCGAGGTGACCGCCCCGGCCGGGGAGGACACCTCGCGCCGCGCCTCCGAGGTGGCCGCGACGCACACGTTGGCAGTCTGGCGCGAGCTCACCGACACGGCGTGGGACTACGGCATCGTGCCGGACGACGCGCTGACCCCGCGCAAGGCGGCCGCACGGATCGTGCGGATCGGGCAGCTCGAACCGGGACCGGCCGAGTCGGTCCATCGGGTGGCCGGGGCCGTGGAGCGCGTGCTCTACGCGCCGCAGCCGCGACCCGAGGCCGGGCTGGCCGACGATGTACGCCGACTGAGGATGGCCCTGCGGTCCTCGTCGAGCCGCACCACCCGGCTGCGTGCGCTCGTCGCCCCCCGCTCGGCCATCCGTGTGGTGTGGGACCTCTCCGAACGCTGGACGGCCGTCAAGGCACGCTGGGCAGCCCGCACAGCAAGCCTGCTGCGCCGCCCGTCGTCACCCGGGGAGCAGAACGGCTGAGCGGCGGCTGAGCGAGTGAGCGGCTGACAGCGACGCCCGGTCCGGGAGGTACGACCTCCTGGCCCGGGCGTTGTGCTGCGCACGCCATCCGGGCCGGGGCCCGGGCCGTGCACGGCAAGGCGGGGCGCCGCCGGGCGCGGCACCCAGCGGCGGCCCGCATCCGGCGGCCGTGGTCTCCCGCTCGCCCCCTGCCCTGCCGTCCACGGCCCGCCCACCGACCGGGCCCGGACCGTGCCACGGCAAAGCCGGGGCGCCGCCGGGCGCGGCACCCAGCGGCGGCCCGCACCCGGCGGCCGTGCTCTCCCGCTCGCCCCCTGCGCTGCCGGTGCCGTCCGCCGGCCGTGCTGCCCCCCGTTCGCCGCGGGACTGCCGGTATGGGCGCGCGCTCTTCTATCCGCGCACATGCTTAAGGGGTGACCGCCTTCTCAGGCGGTCACCCCTGTGTGCGTTTGGGTGTACGAGCGGCTCGAAGAGCCGGGCTCACTGGCCCTGTTCGTCGCGGCGGCGCTGCCACCGTTGTTCGATGCGGTCCATCATGGAGCGGCGCTGTCGTCCCTGACGGCGCGCGGCGGGTGCGCCGGGCGTGGCCGACTGCTCACCGGGCTTGGGGGCCTTGCGCCAGCCGGTGACGGCAAGCACCGCGCAGCCCAGCATGACGAGGAATCCCACCACGCTGACCCAGATCTGCTGTGCGACCATTCCGGCCATGAGGAGCGCGATACCCACCAGGAAGCCCGCGACCGCCTGGTAGACCCGTCGTCGGGTGTACGTACGCAGCCCGCTTCCCTCAAGCGCTGTCGCGAACTTGGGATCTTCGGCGTACAGCGCTCGCTCCATCTGCTCGAGCATTCGCTGCTCGTGCTCCGAGAGCGGCACGGCGTCCTCCTCATCGTGCAGTCGCCGGGGCGACCGGGGGTCCCCTTCAGGATAGGCAGGGAATCGCCCCCGTGAAACCCGCCCCTCTACGCCAATTGGCCAACCGGGACCCGCCATGGCACCCCGGTTCACTGAGGCGTGCATTCCCCAGCGGCCGGTCCGTCATGCCGGACGGTCTCCCTCGATCATACGGCGCCGAGCGGCCGATCGGGGGGCCTGTGGCGTACTCCATGTGCAGCCAAGGCCCTGATCAGCGGGGCGCCGCGGGAGGCGGCTCAGCCCTCCTCCGTCCCCTGAGTCTCACCGAGCACATGCAGTTGTGTCGCCACGGAGTGGAACGCGGCGAGCTCGGCGGCCGCCGCCTCCAGCTTCAGCAGGGCGTCCAGGGCACCCGGCTCGGTGTCCACAAGGACCCCGGGGACGAGGTCCGCGAAGACCCGCACGCCGTGCACGGCACCGACCCGCAGGCCCGCGCCCTCGACCAGCGCGGTGAGCTGTTCGGCGGTGAAGCGGTGGGGTACGGGATCACCCTCGCCCCAGCGGCCGTCCGGGTCGTCGAGCGCCTGCCTGGCCTCCTTGAAGTGCCCGGCGAGGGCGCGCGCGAGCACCGCTCCGCCGAGGCCCGCGGCGAGCAGGCTCAGGACGCCGTCGGGGCGCAGCGCGTCGACCACGTTACGGACGCCCTCGGCGGGGTCGTCCACGTACTCGAGGACGCCGTGGCACAGCACCGCGTCGTACCCGCCGCGCTCGACCACGTCGAACAGGCCGTGCGCGTCGCCCTGGACGCCCTTCACACGCTCGGCGACCCCGGCCTCGGCGGCCCTGCGCTCCAGCGCGAACAGCGCGTTGGGGCTCGGGTCGACGACGGTGACTCGGTGGCCGAGGCGAGCCACGGGCACCGCGAAGTTGCCGCTGCCGCCTCCGGTGTCGAGGACGTCCAGCGATTCCCGCCCCGTGGCCTTGATCCGGCGGTCGAGGGCGCCTTGGAGGACCTCCCAGACCACGGCGGTACGGAGAGAGGCGCGGGGTCGGGAGGGGCCGGAGCGCAGCGACGTCGGTGAGGGGCTTTGGTGGGAGACGGGCGGGCGCATCGGGTCCGACACGGCAGTTGACTCCTCGGCGCGGCACCGCCTCTTGCACGGCGGAGCGATCGACGTGCCTCCCGGCCCCGGGGCCGGGGCGGAAGGCTTCAGGCGGTTCCACCCTATTGCCTCCGATGCCGTACCCGGTCCCCCGTCTCACGCGGCGGATCGCGCGGTGGCGGGGCGCGCGTCCCCGGCACGGGGCGCAGGTCACCCGGCGTCGGGGACGTCACGGTCCTCGTCCTGCCTCGGCTGGGGCAGCACCGGCTGCAGGACGAGCATCCGCTCGACGAGGCGCAGGAACATCGCCACGTCGCGCAGCAGGTCGTCGGCGTCGCGGCTGCTGGCCGCGCCCTGTATGCCCGCCTCGGCACGGGCGCGGCGGCGGGCCCCGGAGGCGAACAGCGCGCTCCACTCGGCGAGTTCGGGCGCTATTTCGGGGAGCACTTCCCAGGCGCTGCGGATGCGTGCCCTGCGTCGGGACGTGGGCTCCGGGCGTCCTCGCGCGGCGAGGACCGCGGCGGCGGTGCGCAGGGCGGCCAAGTGGGCCGTCGCATAGCGCTCGTTGGGTGTTTCGAGGACGGTCGCCTCGTCGAGGCCGGCGCGGGCCTGTGCGAGCAGGTCGAGGGCGGCGGGCGGGGCCGTGGCCCGGCGGAGCACGGGGTGCACATCGCTCGCCGGGCCGGTCAGTGAGGGGGCAGGGCCGGAGGCGCGGCGCCGGTGGGAGGCGGCTGCGGACGAGTTGGCCATGACGAACCTCCTGTCGTCGTGTGACGGCACTGTGGCCGTATGTGCCCATCGTGCGGTATGCCACTGACAATCCGTTCTGACCTGGGCCTTTGCTTCGATCGACAGTTCGGGATAGTTTTTGCACTGACCAGTCAGTTCAAAAATGGGGGTCTTGACCGAGCCCCCGGCTCAGGGGAGCGAGGGGGACATGGACGGGCCGGAGCAAGCTGCCGGAGTCGCTGTGCACGCCGAGGGGTTCGGGCTCAGGGGGCCGCGGGGATGGGCGTTCCGGGACGTCCGTATCGCCGCGGAACCCGGTTCGCTGATCGCGATCGAGGGACCGTCCGGCTCCGGCCGGACATGTCTGCTGCTCGCGCTCACCGGGCGGATGAAGCCGACCGAGGGGACCGCCACGGTGGGCGGTTCGGTGCTGCCGAAGCAGTTGGCGTCGGTGCGGCGCTTCAGCGCACCGGCCCACGTCCCCGGCGTCACCGACCTCGACCCCGCCCTGACCGTCGGGGAGCACCTGAGGGAACGGGCCCTGCTGCAGCGGCGGTTCGACGGTTCCGTGCGCGCTCTCCTGCGACCGCGTGCGGAGCGGATCGCGGCGGCGAAGCTGCGGATCGACACCGCGCTGGCCGCCGCCGGGCTCGACCGGTCCGCGCTGCCCAAGGGCTCGCGGACGGCCGTACGGGATCTGGAGCGCCTGGAGGCGCTGCGGCTGTCCATCGCCCTCGCTCTCATCGGACGCCCGCGTCTGCTGGGCGTCGACGACACCGACCTCAAGCTGTCGGACGCCGAACGGGCCGAGGCCTGGGCCCTGTTGAGGTCCGTCGCCGCCTCCGGCACGACGGTCCTGGCGGTGTGCAGCGAAGCCCCCGAGGACGCCGTCGTGGTGCGGACCTCGCCGCACGAGGACGAGCGCCAAGCGGAGGACTCCGACGCCGGCAGGCCTGACGGCGCGACACGTGACGACGAGAAGGGGGCGGCTGATGCGCTCGCCGAAACTGGCCGTTCTTGAGCTCAGGCGCTTCGGCAGGGGCAGGCTGCCCCGGGCCGCGCTCGCCGCGCTCCTGCTGCTGCCCCTGCTGTACGGCGCTCTGTACCTGTGGTCCTTCTGGGACCCGTACGGCCGCCTGGACCGTATCCCGGTGGCGCTCGTCAACGACGACAAGGGGGCGACCGCCGCGGGCAAGAAGGTCGCGGCGGGCGACGACATCACCGAGGGGCTGCGCGACAGCGACACCTTCGAGTGGCACGAGGTGAGCGCCGCCGAGGCCCGTGCGGGCGTCGAGGACGGCACCTACTACCTGTCGCTGACCATGCCGTCCGACTTCAGTAAGAAGATCGCCTCCAGCTCCGGGGGCTCCCCCGAGACGGGCGCGCTCCAGGTCCGTACGAACGACGCGAACAACTACATCGTCGGGCAGATCTCCAGGACGGTGTTCAGCGAGGTGCGCACGGCCGCGTCCACGAAGGCGTCCCGGTCGTTCCTCGACAAGATCTTCGTGTCGTTCTCGGACATCCACGGGCAGACCGAGAAGGCCGCCAAGGGGGCCGACAAGCTCACGGGCGGGATCGGCAAGGCGGAGAAGGGCTCCAAGGACCTCGCGGACGGGCTGAAGGAGGCGAAGAAGGGCAGCGGCAAGCTCTCCGGTGGCCTCAAGAAGCTCAACACTGGTGCGGGCGACCTGGAGGACGGTTCGCGGCAGGTCGCGGACGGCACACAGAAACTGGCCGACAAGGTCAACGGGGTAGCGGACAAGGTGGGGCCCTTCCTGAAGGGCAACGAGAAGTCGATCGGCGACACGGCACAGCTCGTCGCCGACTCCGCCTCGGGGATCCGCGACAACCTTGACACCCTGGTGAAGACCGCCCCGATCGCCGCCAAGGGCGCCCACACCGCCTCCGACACGCTGAACGCCGTCTACAAGGCGCGCTGCGAGGACCTGCCGCTGCCCGACGCGGCCTGCCCCGACCTGAAGAAGGCCAAGCAGGCGGCCGCGGACGTCGCGAAGGTCGCCGACGACGTCAACACGCTGATCGCCGACCAGGACGGCGACCTCGACAAGCTCGACAAGAACCTCGCCACGCTGCAGAAGCAGGCGCAGGCCCTCGCCGACCGCTCGCCGCACCTCTCCGAGGACCTCACCGACTCCGTATCCAAGATCAACAAGTTGAACGAGGGCGCCGGCAAGGTCGCCGCGGGAGCCAAGACGCTGCACACCGGGCTCGGCACGGCCAAGACCGGCGCCGCGGACCTGGACACCGGCGTCGGCAAGCTCAAGACGGGCGCGTACGACCTCAACGGCGGCATGTACAAGCTCGGTGACGGCTCGGGGAAGCTGGCCGGAGGGCTGCACGACGGCGCCGGGCAGATCCCCGACTACGACAAGAAGGACCGCGACGAGCGCACCGGCGTCATGTCCGATCCGGTACGGCTCGCCTCGAAGGACCTGCACCACGCGCCCAACTACGGCACCGGCTTCGCCCCGTACTTCATCCCGCTCTCCCTGTGGGTGGGCGCGATGGTGGCGTACATGCTGATCCCGCCGCTCAACCGGCGCGCCCTCGCGGCGGGCGGCTCGGCCTGGCGCATCGCGCTGGCGGGCTGGCTGCCGGTGGCCGCCCTGGGTGTGCTGCAGACGGCGGCGCTGATGTCGGTCCTGCACTGGGCGATCGGCCTGGAGATGGTGCGAGCGGCCGGAACGGTGGGCTTCCTCTTCCTGGTGACGGCCTGCTTCGCGGCGATCGTGCAGTGGCTGAACGCACGCTTCGGAGCGGCCGGCCGGATCCTCGTCCTCGCCCTTCTGATGCTCCAGCTGACGTCGGCGGGCGGTACGTATCCCGTCCAGACCAGTCCGGGCTTCTTCAACGCGATCCACCCCTTCCTGCCGATGAGTTACGTCGTCGCGGCCCTGCGCAGGCTCATCACGGGCGGCGGTCTCGGGCCCGTCTGGCAGGCGTGCGCCGTCCTCGTGGCGTTCACCGCGGGCGCTCTCGCGCTCACCGCCCTGTCCGCGCACCGCAAGCAGGTGTGGACCCTCGACCGACTGCACCCGGAGCTGAGCCTGTGACCCCGCACGTGACCGGTCCTGTGACAATCAGGGCCATGGACAGCAGCAGCACCACGGGAGGCGGCGGCACCCGCCGCGAGGCGACACGGCAGAAGCTGTACGAGGCGGCCGTCACGCTCATCGCGGAACAGGGCTTCTCCGCCACCACCGTGGACGAGATCGCCGAGCGCGCCGGAGTCGCGAAGGGCACGGTCTACTACAACTTCGCGAGCAAGTCCGTCCTCTTCGAACAGCTGCTGCGGCACGGCGTGGAACTCCTCACCGCCTCCCTTCGGGAGGCGGCGGAGAAGACCGCGCGCGAAGGGGGCAGCAAGGTCGACGCCCTGGACGCGATGATCCGCGCCGGGCTCGTGTTCATCGACCGCTATCCGGCCTTCACCCAGCTCTACGTGGCCGAGCTGTGGCGCACCAACCGCGCCTGGCAGTCCACGCTGATGGTGGTGCGGCAGGAGGCGGTCGCGGTCGTCGAGGGCGTCCTGCGCGACGCTGTGGCGGACGGCGAGCTCAGCGACGAGATCGACATCCAGCTGACGGCGTCCGCCCTGGTCGGGATGGTCCTGGTGGCCGCCCTGGACTGGCAGTCCTTCCAGCCGGAACGTTCCCTGGACGACGTCCACTCGGCGCTCTCCCGGCTGCTCCAGGGGCGCGTGAGCGGCAGCCGCTGAGCCGGGCCGACCCGGCCCGGGCCGACGGGCGCACGCAAAAGCGCCGGTCCGATGTGGCCGCGTCCCCCGCGGGCCACTCGAACCGGCGCTTCGCCGTGCTTCCCCCGTACTCCCCCGTTGGACCCCCGTTCGGTCGTTCCCCCGGGCCCCCCGTGTCTCGCTTCCGCCGACGGATCGGCGGAAGGAGCGGTGAAGGGCGCCGCACCGTTCCGCCGCCCCGTGTCGGCGGTGCCGGAGCCGCGCCCCTTGCCGTGCCTCCACTCTCCCGTTCACGCAGGTCGGGCCCATCCGCGCGCGTACTCATCTCACTCCCTAGGTACGGATACTCAGCACTGCGCACTCAGGCCCAGGACACACCGTTGCCGACTGGTTACGATCGCGTCCGTGTCCGTACTCCCCTTGGCCGGGGGCCTGGGAGTTTGTCCCCAGGAAGGCACAGCACCAGCGGCTGGGCCGGCGGCCTGAGCGACCACGTGTCCGAGCCCCTTCAGCTCCCTGAGATCCTGGTCACAGCGGGCTGCGGTACGGGACGAGCGCCCGCCCGGCTGACGGCCGGGGCACGGGTTGTCAGTGGTGGCCGATAAAGTCCCTGGCATGGCACGGATTGCGGTGATCGGCGCCGGGATGGGCGCGATGGCGGCCGCTGCGCGGCTGGCCGTCGCGGGCCACCGGGTGGTGGTGTACGAGCGCGCGGCGACGTACGGCGGAGCGGTGGGCCGAGTCGAGCGCGACGGCTTCTCCTTCGACACGGGACCGGGGCTGCTCCCGCTGCCCGCGGTCTACCGCGACCTGTTCGTCAAGACGGGCAAGGAGCCGCTGGAGGCGTGCGTCGAGCTGGTCCAGGTCGATCCGTCGTCCCACCACGTCTTCGCCGACGGCACACGGGTCTCGCTGCCCAACGCCTCCCGCGCGGGGGTCGTCGCGGCCCTGGACGGGGCTCTGGGGGCCGGTGCGGGCGAGCGGTGGGGTGATTTCCTGGTGCGGGCCCGCGAGGCCTGGGACCGGACGCGCCGGCCTCTCCTGGAGGAGCCGCTCTGGACCGACTGGTCGGTGCTCGCCGAGCGCGAACCCTATCCGGCGGTGCCGCACAAGCGGCTGCTGCGCACCCGGCGGGCCGCCACGCTCGCCGAGGTCGGCGCGTGGGAGCTGCGTGACCCGCGCCTGGCGGCCCTCCTGGAGAGCCACGCGCTGGCGTACGGCCTCGATCCTCGGGTCACTCCCGCCGCCGCGGCCGTGCTGCCCTACATGGAACACGCCTTCGGCATTTGGTACGTGCGCGGTGGCGTCCGGGAGCTGGCCCGCGCGGTGTACGAGCGGTGCGTGGCCCGCCGGGTGGAGTTCCGCTTCGGGGCCGCCGTCGAGCGACTCGTCGAGAAGGACGGCCGCGCGGCCGGTGTCGAGCTCTCCGACGGCTCGGTCGCGGAGGCGGACTTCGTGGTGGCCGGTGTCGCTCCCGGCGCGCTGGACCGCATCGCCTCCGGGGCGGCGCTGCGTGGCGAGGGCGAGGTCGCACCGCGCGGCGAGAGCACCACGCCGAGCCGGCTGAGCGTGCTGCTGGCGCTGCGCGGCGGACGTCCGCAGGGGGCTGCGCACCGGACGGTGGTGCACTCGGCGGACCGGGAGGGCGAGTTGGCGCAGCTCTTCGGTGAGCGCCCGGGGTTCCCTGCCGCGCCCACCGTGACGGTGCTGCGGCCCGACGACCCGGCACCGGTCCCGGACGCGGAGCACGAGGCGGTCACCTTGACCGTGACCGTGGCGCCGGGCCTGACGGTGTCCGAGGCGGACGTCGAGCGGGTGCTTTCCCTCGCCGAGCGGGCGATACCCGACCTCCGCGACCGCCTCCTGTGGCACGAGACGCGCACCCCCGCCGACATCGCCGGGGCGACGGGCGCGGACGGCGGCGCGGTGCCCGCCCCGGCACTCGCCGCGGCGGACGGGCGCCTGCTGCACCCCGCGAACAGCACCCGGATGCCCGGCCTCTTCGCGGTCGGCGGCTGGGCTCACCCCGGCGGCGGGCTCCCGCACGCGGGCATGTCGGGCGCCCTGGTCGCCGGACTGATCGTGGAGGGACCGGAGTTCCGCGGCTCGCAGTGAACCGTGCTCAGTACCGGTACTGCTCGTCGTACCCGTTGCCGTTGTTGCCGTTGTTGTTGCCGTTGCCGTCGCCCTGGTACGGGTACGGCTGTTCCTGCGGGAGTTCGCCGCCGTACGGGTCGTCGGTGTTGCGCTGCTGGGGCACCCAGAGGCCGCCGGCCGGGGTCTCGCCGCCGTAGGTGCCCGTCGCATACGGGTCCTGGGTGTAGCCCTGCTGCTGGCCGTACTGCTGCTGCTCGCCGTAGCCGGTGTCGTACGTGGCCCCGCCGTACGTCTGGGTGCCGATGTACGGGTCGGAGTAGGCGGCGTACTGCTGCTGGCCGGTGGTGTCGTAGGCGTACTGCTGCTGGTCGTAGCCGGTGTAGCCGTCGTACGCGAAGTTCTGGCTGGGGTCCTGCGCCTGGGCGGCGGCCGCATAGGCGGGGTCCGTGGCGGCCGCGTACGCCGCGTCGGTGTAGACGCCGTACTGGCCGGTGTCCTCGGGCAGCGGCTGCGGTTCGTAGACGGCGCTGCTCTCGGCGGCCGAGGCCATCGTCTCGACGGGCTGCGCGGGGCGGAACACGTCGTCGCGGTCGTAGTCGTCGTACGCCTCGTCGGGCGTGTACGACGACGTCTCGTCGGTCGCTTCGAGGTCGGTGACCTCAAGTGTCGGTTCCTGGTGGTCCGGCTCGCCGCGGCGGCGCTTGCTCTTGCCGCCGCTCTTGGCGCCGATGCCCGGCCGGTTGCGCACGGCCCAGCCGGCCGCGAAGCCGCGGCGGAACGAGAGCGTGACGTACGTCTGGCCGACCGTGAAGGCCGCCGCGCCCAGACCTATGACCACGACCGAGCGGCTCAGTACGCCGAGTACGACGCAGAGGAAACCGACGAAGGCGAGCAGTCGCCAGCGCAGCCGCGCCTTGTACTGCAGCAGGACCTCGCCGAGCAGCCACAGCGCGACGATTCCGAACGCGATGTAGAGGACCGTAAAGCCCATGTACGCCCCTCTCCCAGGTGGCCGCTACGCAGTGTGTCGTACGCGGGTGCGACCGGTCTAGGCCTGCTGTGGGTGGTGCAGCCCCAGATTTTCGTAGATTTCCAGCGTCGCCG
Source organism: Streptomyces sp. SAS_270 (assembly GCF_052543295.1). Lineage (NCBI taxonomy): Bacteria > Bacillati > Actinomycetota > Actinomycetes > Kitasatosporales > Streptomycetaceae > Streptomyces > Streptomyces sp. SAS_270. The sequence goes on along the minus strand of NZ_JBMNDS010000013.1, from coordinate 106,762 downwards.
TGGAGTTGTTGAGCGTGATGAAGTGCAGACCGGGGACTCCCTCGTCCAGCAGCTTCGCGCAGAACTCCGTCGCGAACTCGATGCCAATGGAGCGTACAGCCGCCGGATCGTCTTTGGCTGTGAGGATCCGCTCTTTCAGAACGGCGGGGATCGCGGCGTTGCTGAGCTGCGGCAGGCGTTCCAGCATCTTCACGCTGGTCACCGGCATGACCTCGGGAATCACCGGGGTCTCGCAGCTCGCGGCGCCGACACGGTCGCGCAGGCGCAGATAGGACTCGGGTTGGAAGAACATCTGCGTGATCGCGTAGTCGGCGCCGGCGCGGCATTTGTCGACGAAGTGCTCGACGTCGCGGTCCCAGGTGTCGGAGCGCGGGTGCATCTCGGGGAAGGCCGCGACGCCTACGCAGAAGTCACCGGACTCCTTGATGAGACGGACGAGTTCGGCGGCGTAGGTCAGGCCGCTGGGGTGCGGCACCCAGTCGCCCATGGGGTCGCCGGGCGGGTCGCCGCGGACCGCGAGCATGTTGCGGATCCCGGCGTCGGCGTACTGGCCGATGATGTTGCGCAGCTCGGCGATGGAGTGGTTGACCGCGGTGAGGTGGGCGACCGGGGTGAGCGTCGTGTCGACGACGATCTGCTGGGTCTCCTTGACGGTGCCCGCGCGGGTTGAGCCGCCGGCGCCGTAGGTCACGGAGACGAAGTCGGGTGCGACGGCCTCGACCCGGCGCAGCGCGTTCCACAGGTTGCGCTCGCCCTTGGGGGTCTTCGGCGCGGAGAACTCGAACGAGTACGTCTTCTTGCCGGTGGCGAGCATGTCGCGCACGGTGCGTGCGCGGTCAGTCCTGGTGGAAGCGGATCCGAGGGCCATACCGGCAGGTTAGCCAGGGGGCGTCGGTACCCCAACCGAACCGCTGAGAATTGTCCGATTTGTCGACTTCTTGTCCACCCCTCGGACAGTTCTCGGACAGTTGCCGCGCGTCTACGCGTCGCGCAGTCGCTTCGCGAACTCGCCCGCCGCTGCTCCGGGGTCGTCCGCCTCCGTGATCGCACGGACGACCACGACACGGCGGGCGCCCGCCTCCAGCACCTCGTCGAGGTTGCCGAGGTCGATGCCTCCGATGGCGAACCAGGGGCGGTCGGTGCCGAGGGAGGCGGTGTGGCGGACCAGGTCCAGGCCGGGGGCGTGGCGGCCGGGCTTGGTGGGGGTCGGCCAGCAGGGGCCGGTGCAGAAGTAGTCCACGCCGTCCTGGACGGCGGCGGCCTCGGCCTCGGAGTCGGCGTGCGTGGAACGGCCGATCAGGACGTTCTCCCCCAGGATCGCGCGGGCCGCGGGCACGGGCAGGTCGCCCTGGCCCAGATGCAGCACGTCGGCACCGATGGCATGGGCCACGTCCGCCCGGTCGTTGACCGCGAGGAGCTTGCCGTGGCGCGCACAGGCCTCGGCGAAGACCTGGAGGTGCTCCAGTTCCTCCCCTGCCTCCATGCCCTTGTCGCGCAGCTGAACGATGTCCACGCCGCCCGCCAGGACCGCGTCGAGGAACTCGGCGAGGTCACCCTGGCGTCTGCGGGCGTCCGTGCAGAGGTAGACGCGGGCGTCGGCGAGCTGAGCGCGAGCGCTGTTGGGCATGGCGGTGTCCCCCGTGGTCGATGGCGTACGAGCCGCCGGGTGCTCGGCCCGTACGCCGGACGGTTCCTTCGTTCGTTCAGGTCAGACGGCGAGCGCCTGGGCGCGGCGCTTCACCTCCGTGCCGCGATTCTCGCTGAGGGCCTGCGCGGGCGTGCCGGGCAGGCTCGGGTCGGGGGTGAAGAGCCACTCGAGCATCTCTTCGTCGGTGAAGCCGTCGTCCCGAAGGAGCGTCAAGGTGCCGGTGAGGCCCTTGACGACCTTGTCCCCGTCGATGAAGGCGGCGGGGACGTGCAGCGCGCGGTTCTCACCGCGGCGTACGGCGATCACCTGGCCCTCCTTGACCAGCTGCCGGACTCGGGTCACCTCTACGCCGAACTGTTCGGCGATGTCGGGCAGGGTGAGCCAGGCAGGGACGAGAGCATCGGTCTTTGCGTCAATCTCGGTCACGGGACAAGCCTGCCATCCCGGACTGACACTCGGAAGCCGGGGCCGTCCGACCTGGGCCGACGGAGTGCCCCTCACCGCTGTCCCGACGGAAAACTCCGCCGACTACACCGCCGCCGCCTTCAGCGGCCGCGACGGATCGGGCAGCAGCTCCGGGTCCATCGGAGTGCCCGCCTCGATCAGCCGGCGTCCCTGGGCCAGGTCGCGGGGGCGGCCGACCGCCAGGAGGGCGACGAGCCGGCCGTCGCGAAGCCAGCACACTGTCCAGGCCGGTGCCGAGGGGTCGCCGCGCCACACCGTCGTGTCGGCGGCCTCGTGGTGGCCGACGTACTGGACGAAGCGGCCGAACTGCTCGGACCAGAAGTACGGCACCGGGTCGTACGCCGTCGGGGACTCACCGATGATGTTCGCCGCCACCGTGCGCGGACCCTGGAGCGCGTTGTCCCAGTGGTGGACCAGCAGACGCCCCTCGTACCTTCCCGAAGGGAAGGAAGCGCAGTCGCCGACCGCGTAGATGTCCGGCACGGAGGTGCGCAGGTGGTCGTCGGCGACGATCTCGCGATGGGCGCCCAGCTCGATGCCGGAGCCGGTGAGCCAGGCGGTGGCCGGGCGCGCTCCGATGCCGACGACGACGGCGCCCGCGGGGACCCGTGAGCCGTCGTCGAGCACCACCGCGCCCGCCTCGATGCGCTCCACGCGCGCGTGGGTGCGCAGTTCGGCCCCGCTGTCCGCGTACCAGGCCGCCATGGGTGCGGCCACCTCCGCCGGCAGGGCACCGGCGAGCGGCCGGTCGGCGGCCTCCACGACGGTCACCGCGCACCCCGCCTCGCGTGCGGCCGTGGCGAACTCGGCGCCGATCCAGCCCGCGCCGACGACCACGATGTCGTGCTGCTGGGCGAGGACGGGGCGCAGCCGCTCGGCGTCGTCGAGGGTGCGCAGCAGGTGGACGCCGGGCACGCCCTCGGCGCCCGGCAGCTGGATGGGTTCGGCTCCGGTGGCGACGACCAGGACGTCGTACGGCACGGGCCCGGTGACGGTGTCGAGCTCGTGGTCCACGGGCCGTACGCCGACGACCTCGCGCCCGAGCTGCAGTTCGATGCCGAGCGCCTCGAAGTCGACGTCGAAGGCGGAGCCCTCGGCCTTGCCGAGCAGGACGGCCTTGGACAGCGGTGGCCGGTCGTAGGGCTGATGGGGTTCCGCGCCGATCAGCGTCACGCCGCCGGTGAAACCCTGTTCCCGCAGGGCGACCGCGGTCTGCACCCCGGCCATGCCCGCACCCACGACGACGACCCGCCGTGCCGAATGTCCCTGCGCCTGCGTCTGCTCGCTCACCTGATCACCATAGACAACTGACGGTTTGTCAGTCAGGGGGCGTGCTCAGTGACCTGTTCCACAGCACTCGTCCGCCCCCGGCCCGACTCCCGGAGGCCACCGGCGGAGGCTCCCTTACCGAGGCGGGGGCGGCGGGCTAGGGTGGCCCACGTACAAGCACTCGCGGGAGCCCGGACGCACCGGGCTGAGAGGGAGGCTGGCGGCCTCCGACCGTACGAACCTGATCCGGGTCATGCCGGCGAAGGGAGGGGCTGGACGCCCATGTCGCCTACACGTACATCAGCCGCGCGTGCCTCGGGCACGCACGCATCAGACGTCCTCGTCGTGGGGGGCGGGATCATCGGTCTGGTGACCGCCTGGCGGGCCGCGCAGCGCGGCTTCACGACCGCGGTGGTGGATCCCGAACCGGGCGGCGGAGCGGCCCGGGTGGCGGCCGGGATGCTGGCCGCCGTCACCGAACTGCACTACGGCGAGCAGACCCTGCTGGGTCTGAACCTCGCCTCCGCGCGCCGCTACCCCGCGTTCGTCGCCGAGCTGACCGAGGCGACGGGCCAGGACCTCGGCTACCGCCGCTGCGGCACCCTCGCGGTCGCGCTGGACGCCGACGACCGCGCCCACCTGCGGGAGCTGCACGCCCTGCAGCAGCGGTCGGGGCTGGAGTCGGAGTGGCTGAGCGGCCGCGAGTGCCGTCGCCTGGAGCCGATGCTCGCGCCGGGCGTACGCGGCGGACTCCGCGTCGACGGCGACCACCAGATCGACCCCCGGCGGCTCGCGAAAGCGCTGGTCACGGCGTGCGAGCGGGCCGGGGTGGTGTTCCGGCGGACGTGGGCCAAGCAGCTGAGCGTCTCTGCGGACCGGGCCACCGGCGTGGTCACCGCGGACGGCACCGAGCTCTCTGCCGGGCAGGTCGTCCTCGCCGCGGGCAGCCTCAGCGGGCAGCTCGCGGGCGTCCCCGACGCCGTACTGCCGCCCGTACGGCCGGTGAAGGGGCAGGTGCTGCGGCTGACCGTCCCCCGGAAGTACGCGCCCTTCCTGAACCGGACCGTGCGCGCCGTCGTGCGCGGCAGCCACGTCTACCTGGTGCCGCGAGAGAACGGCGAGCTGGTCGTGGGCGCCACCAGCGAGGAGCTGGGCTGGGACACCACGGTGACCGCGGGCGGCGTCTACGAGCTGCTGCGCGACGCCCACGAGCTGATCCCGGGCATCACCGAGCTGCCGCTCACCGAGACGCGGGCCGGACTGCGCCCCGGCTCCCCCGACAACGCTCCGCTGCTCGGCCCGACCGAGCTGGCCGGGCTCCTCCTCGCCACCGGCCACTACCGCAACGGCGTCCTGCTCACGCCCGTCACCGGCGACGCGATGGCGCACGCCCTGGCCACCGGCGAACTCCCCGACGAGGCCCGCCCCTTCACCCCCCGGCGCTTTCGCACCACCGCACTCACGGAGCAGCCCGCATGAACGTCTTCGTCAACGGAGCGCGGCAGCACCTCACCGAGGGCACCGCGCTCGACACGCTCGTCGCGACACTCAGCCCGGCTCCCTCCGGGATCGCCGCCGCCCTCAACGAAACCGTCGTCCCGCGCGGGCAGTGGAAATCCACTCCCCTCTGCGAGGGAGACCGCGTCGAAGTCCTCACCGCCGTCCAAGGAGGCTGACCCATGGCCGACGATCCCTTCGTCCTCGGCGGCACGACCTTCTCGTCCCGCCTCATCATGGGCACGGGCGGCGCTCCCAGCCTCGACGTCCTGGAGCGCTCGCTGGTGGCGTCCGGCACGGAGCTGACCACGGTCGCGATGCGCCGCGTGAACCCCGAGGCACACGGCTCGGTCCTCTCCGTGCTCGACAGGCTGGGCATCCGGGTGCTGCCCAACACGGCCGGCTGCTTCACCGCGGGCGAGGCCGTGCTGACCGCCCGCCTGGCCCGCGAGGCCCTCGGAACCGATCTGGTCAAGCTGGAGGTCATCGCCGACGAGCGCACCCTGCTGCCGGATCCGATCGAGCTGCTCGACGCCGCCGAGACCCTGGTGGACGACGGCTTCACCGTGCTGCCGTACACGAACGACGACCCGGTCCTCGCGCGGAAGCTGGAGGACGCCGGCTGCGCCGCGATCATGCCGCTGGGCTCTCCCATCGGCTCCGGGCTCGGCATCCGCAACCCGCACAACTTCCAGCTGATCGTGGAGCACGCGCGCGTGCCGGTGATCCTGGACGCCGGGGCGGGCACGGCCTCCGACGCGGCGCTCGCGATGGAACTGGGGTGCGCCGGTGTGATGCTCGCCTCCGCCGTGACGCGGGCGCAGGAGCCGGTGCTCATGGCGGAGGCGATGCGGCACGCCGTCGAGGCGGGCCGGCTCGCCCGGCGCGCGGGGCGCATCCCCAAGCGGCACTTCGCCGAGGCGTCCTCCCCCGCGACGGGAATGGCACGACTGGACCCGGAGCGGCCGGCGTTCTGAACGCCGCGGTCCCCGCCGTCGGCGGCTGCGGGTCCATGTCGGCGGGCGGCCCCGACCGCTCGCATACCGGCATCTCGCACAGCTGTGCCCACAGCGGTAGCAGCGGCCCGAGGCGTGCGTCACAGGTCGGCTGCAGTACCGCCCCGGTATCGCCCTAACGGGTGGTCGTGTCGGTGTCGGCTCGTACACTCACCTGCGTGGACACGACCCTTCAGGACCCGCTGGTCGGGCAGCTGCTCGACGGGCGCTACCGCGTCGAGGCACGGATCGCGGTGGGCGGGATGGCCACGGTCTACCGGGCCGTGGACCCCCCCCTCGACCGCGTGCTCGCCCTCAAGGTGATGCACCCGACCCTGGCCGCCGACCACTCCTTCGTGGAGCGCTTCATCCGCGAGGCCAAGTCGGTGGCCCGGCTCGCGCACCCCAACGTGGTGCAGGTCTTCGACCAGGGAACCGACGGGGCGTACGTCTATCTCGCCATGGAGTACGTCGCCGGGTGCACCCTGCGCGACGTGCTGCGCGAGCGCGGGGCGCTGCAGCCGCGCGCCGCACTCGACATCCTGGAGCCGGTCCTCGCCGCGCTCGGCGCCGCGCACCGCGCCGGTTTCGTGCACCGTGACATGAAGCCGGAGAACGTCCTGATAGGGGACGACGGCCGGGTCAAGGTCGCGGACTTCGGGCTCGTACGGGACGTAGGCACTGTCACGAACACCACGGGCGCCGTCCTCGGCACCGTGTCGTACCTGGCCCCGGAGCAGATCGAGCACGGCACGGCCGACACCCGCGTCGACGTCTACGCCTGCGGGGTCGTCCTCTACGAGATGCTCACCGGTGACAAGCCGCACTCCGGGAGCTCGCCCGCACAGGTGCTCTACCAGCACCTGCACGCGGATGTGCCCCCGCCGTCGGCCGCCGTGCCGGGACTGTCCTACGCCCTCGACGAGCTGGTCGCCACGGCGACCGCCCGCAACCCCGAGCTGCGCCCGCACGACGCGGTCGCGCTGCTCGCCCAGGTCCTGGACGCGAGAGCCGGGCTGAGCGCCGAGCAGCTGGACCTCGTGCCGCCGAAGGCGAACGCCGTCGGCCACGACAACGCCCAGGACCGTACGAGCGTGATCCCGCGCTCGCTGTCCGTACCGCGGCCGCTCCCGGTCAACGAGGACGACGGTGACCGGGCCGGGCTCGCGCACACCGACCGCTTCGAGCGGACCAGCCTCTACGAGACGCCTCCGCCGCCGCCTTCACGGCGCTCCCGGCTCTCCTGGCACCCCCGGCGCGGACTGGTGGCGATCGTCGCCGCGGCGCTGCTGGTACTGGGGGTCGGCGCGGGTGTCTGGTACATCAACTCCGGCCAGTTCACCAAGATCCCGCCGGTGTTGTCGATGACCGAGGCGAAGGCCACGGACCAGCTGGAGTCGGCGGGCCTGGACGTCAAGGTCAAGCACCAGTACAGCACCGTCGTCAAGCGCGGCACCGTCATCAACGCCGATCCCGCGGTCGGCGACCGCATCCGGGACAACGCGACGGTGACGCTGCTCATCTCCGACGGCCCGGAGACAGTGAAGGTGCCCGACCTGAAGGGCGACAAGCTCGACGAGGCCAAGGCCCGCCTGAAGAAGGACGGGCTGGCGGCGGGCATGGTCACCCGTGCGTTCAGCGAGGACGTCCTCAAGGGCTACGTCATCAGCAGCGACCCGGGCGCGGGCATCTCACGGCACGCCGGCTCGGCCATCGCGCTCGTCGTCAGCAAGGGCAGCCCGGTGGACGTGCCCGACGTCACGGGCGAGTCCGTCGAGGACGCCAAGTCGGACCTCGAAGAGCAGGGCCTGAAGGTCAAGATCGCCTCCGCGCAGGTCAATTCGGAGTACGACAAGGGCGATGTCGCCCAGCAGTCGCCGGGCGAGGGCAAGCAGGCCGCCGAGGGCGACACCGTGACCCTGACGATCTCCAAGGGCCCGGTGATGGTCGAGGTCCCGGACGTCGTGGGCAAGAGCGTCGACGACGCGAAGCAGGAGCTGGAGGACAAGGGCTTCAAGGTCGACGAGGACCGCGGTCTGCTCCACCTCTTCGGGGACAAGGTCAAGGGCCAGTCGGTGGACGGCGGCGAACGGGCCCCCAAGGGGTCGACGATCACGCTGGAGATCGAGTAGGTCTTTGGGGGTGCCCGTGCCGCCGACCGGGTGGCCGGGGCACCCCACGGGGCGTGACACCCTGAAAGGGTGACCAGCAAGCAGCTCCGCAACCCCGTCGGCGGCCATGTGCCCGTGGCCGGCGGCCTCAACTCCGTCGGCCTGACCTACGCACGCGAGATGGGCGCCGAGACCGTCCAGGTCTTCGTCGCCAACCCGCGCGGCTGGGCGACGCCCCCCGGCAACCCCCGCCAGGACGAGGAGTTCCGCGCGGCGTGCGCCGCCGAGACGATCCCCGCGTACGTCCACGCGCCGTACCTGATCAACTTCGGCTCGCACACCCAGGCCACCGTCGAGCAGTCGGTCCTGTCTCTGCGCCACTCGCTGCGCCGGGGCCGGGAGATCGGCGCGCTCGGTGTGGTCGTGCACACCGGAAGCGCCACCGGCGGCCGGGACCGCTCGGTCGCCCTGAAGCAGGTGCGTGAGTACCTGCTGCCGCTGCTGGACGAGCTGACCCACGACGACGACCCGTACCTCCTCCTGGAGTCGACCGCCGGGCAGGGCGCCTCGCTCTGCTCGCGCACCTGGGATTTCGGGCCCTACTTCGAGGCGCTGGACGCCCACCCCAAGCTGGGCGTCTGCCTCGACACCTGCCACATCTACGCCGCCGGCCACGATCTGACCGGGCCGAGCGGGATGCATCAGACCCTCGACCTGCTGGTGGACATCGTCGGCGAGGGACGGCTGAAGCTCATCCACGCCAACGACTCCAAGGATGTGGTCGGCGCACACAAGGACCGTCACGAGAACATCGGCTCCGGCCACATCGGCGAGGACCCGTTCCGCGCGCTGATGACCCACCCCGCCACCGCGGGCGTACCCCTGATCATCGAGACGCCCGGCGGCAAGGAAGGGCACGCGGCGGACGTGGAGCGGCTGAAGAAGCTGCGCGACGGCTGAACTCTCCACCCGTCGAGGGATACCAGGAATACCCCTGGGGGGTATACGGTTCTTGCCAAGTGCAGGAACCGTTACCTGACGTTGGGGGCAGTCATGCAGCACGAGGCGCACGCAGCACACGATCACCACCACCACGAGGCGCACGATCACCCCGCCACCGGTGCGTCCTGGTCCATGGCCGCCCAGGCCACGCTCCACTGTCTGACCGGCTGCGCCATCGGCGAGGTGCTCGGCATGGTCATCGGCACCGCCCTGGGATGGGGCAACCTGCCGACGACGATCCTGGCGATCGTGCTCGCGTTCTTCTTCGGCTACTCGCTCACCCTGCGCGGTGTGCTGAAGGCGGGCGTCGGCTTCGGGGCGGCCGTCCGGGTGGCGCTGGCCGCGGACACCCTGTCCATCGCCGTGATGGAGCTGATCGACAACGGCGTGATCGTGCTGTGGCCGGACGCGATGGACGCGACCCTGAGCGACGCCCTGTTCTGGCTGTCACTCACCCTCTCGCTCGTGATCGCCTTCGTGGTCACGACGCCGGTCAACAAGTGGATGATCGGCCGCGGCAAGGGGCACGCGGTGGTGCACCAGTACCACCACTGAGCGCCGGCAAGCAGGGACCAGGATCTAGAGCTCGGGGCCGTCCCCGGGCTCTTCCTGGTACGAGTAGCGCTGCTCGCGCCACGGATCGCCGACGTTGTGATAGCCGCGCTCCTCCCAAAAGCCGCGGCGGTCGGCCGTCATGTACTCCACGCCGCGGACCCACTTGGGGCCCTTCCAGGCGTACAGATGCGGCACGACCAGGCGGAGCGGGAAGCCGTGCTCCGCGGTGAGCAGTTCGCCGTCCTTGTGGGTCGCGAAGATCGCGCCGTCGGAGGCGAAGTCCGCGAGGCGGAGGTTCGAACTGAACCCGTACTCGGCCCAGACCATGACGTGGGTGACGGCGGACGAGGGCGGCGCGGTCTCCAGGATCGTACGAGCCGGGATGCCACCCCATTCGGCTCCGAGCATGCTGAACTTCGTCACGCAGTGCAGATCGGCCACGACCGTGGCGTACGGCAGAGCCGTGAACTCCTCATGGGTCCAGCAGTGTTTCTCGCTGTCCGCGGTGGCGCCGAAGACCCTGAACTCCCAGCGCTCGGGCCGGAACTTGGGTACGGGACCGTAGTGCGTGACCGGCCAGCCGCGCTGCAGTCGCTGCCCCGGCGGAAGCTGTGACTGTGCACCTTCTCCAGATTCCCGCTCCACCGGCTGACCCATGACTCCATCCTGACAGACCCGGGACACTGCACATGACCAGCCCCGGTTCGATTCGGGCAACTCCTACTAAGCGTGCACTTACTGGACGCGTTTCCGCGCCCGGTGCAAGGATGCGGCGCAACCTGCCCAGTCCCCCGCTTGGAAGGAGCCTCTGCGATGCAGGGCGACCCCGAGGTCATCGAATTTCTGAACGAGCAGCTGACCGGCGAACTGACGGCGATCAACCAGTACTTCCTGCACGCGAAGATGCAGGAGAACTTCGGCTGGACGAAGCTCGCGAAGTACACGCGGCACGAGTCGTTCGACGAGATGAAGCACGCCGAGGTCCTCACCGACCGGATCCTCTTCCTGGAGGGCCTGCCGAACTACCAGCGGCTCTTCCATGTCCGGGTGGGCCAGACGGTCACCGAGATGTTCCAGGCGGACCGGCAGGTCGAGGTCGAGGCGATCGACCGCCTCAAGCGCGGGATCGAGGTGATGCGCGCCAAGGGCGACATCACGTCCGCCAACATCTTCGAGTCGATCCTCGAGGACGAGGAGCATCACATCGACTACCTGGACACCCAGCTGGAGTTGGTCGAGAAGCTCGGAGAGGCGCTCTACATCGCCCAGCTCATCGAGCAGCCCGAGAGCTAAGCGGCTTCTTCGAGGCCTTCCAGGCCGGCGAGCACCGGCTGCTTGCCCTGGTCCGCCGCGTCACGGCGCGGGCAGGCGCCCCGGCCGAGGAGTTCCTGGATCCGGCGGACGCACGAGCCGCAGTCCGTGCCCGCCTTGCACTGCGACGCTATCTGGCGGGGGGTGCAGGCGCCGCCTTCCGCGTGCTTCTTCACCTGCGCTTCGGTCACCCCGAAGCAGTTGCAGACGTACACGCGGGTTCACCTCCCGACGGGATTCATAGGTCGTGCCGTCCCGATTGATCGGTTGAATCGGTGAGGCTAACCTAACCTTACCCGGGACGCCGGAACCGCAAAAGTGCAGTGGGGGGGGGGGGGGGGGGGGGGGGGGGGGGGGG
>NZ_JBMNDS010000013.1:0-95541 GCF_052543295.1 Streptomyces sp. SAS_270 | reverse complement strand
TCACATACGATCCGCCCCCCACTTCACGTGCCGGTAACAGGCGAACCCGTTCCTGATCTACTACTGGTCCCGGTACATCTCCGCGACCAGGAAGGCCAGGTCAAGGGACTGGCTGCGGTTCAGGCGCGGGTCGCAGGCCGTCTCGTAGCGCTGGTGCAGGTCGTCGACGAAGATCTCGTCGCCGCCGCCCACGCACTCGGTGACGTCGTCACCGGTGAGCTCGACGTGGATGCCGCCCGGGTGGGTGCCGAGGCCCTTGTGGACCTCGAAGAAGCCCTTGACCTCGTCGAGCACGTCGTCGAAGCGGCGGGTCTTGTGGCCCGAGGCCGCCTCGTAGGTGTTGCCGTGCATCGGGTCGGTGATCCAGGCGACGGTCGCACCGGAGGCGGTGACCTTCTCGACCAGCTCGGGCAGCTTGTCGCGGACCTTGTCCGCGCCCATCCGCACGATGAAGGTGAGGCGGCCCGGCTCGCGGTCCGGGTCGAGGCGCTCGATGTACTGCAGCGCGTCCTCGGCGGTCGTCGTCGGGCCCAGCTTGATCCCGATCGGGTTGCGGATCTTCGAGGCGAACTCGATGTGCGCGCCGTCCAGCTGGCGGGTGCGCTCACCGATCCACACCATGTGGCCCGAGACGTCGTACAGCTGCCCGGTGCGCGAGTCGACCCTGGTCAGCGCCGATTCGTAGTCGAGGAGCAGCGCCTCGTGGGAGGCGTAGAACTCGACGGTCCTGAACTCCTCCGGGTCGGTGCCGCAGGCCCGCATGAAGTTCAGCGCGTTGTCGATCTCGCGGGCCAGCTGCTCGTAGCGCTGGCCGGACGGCGACGACTTCACGAAGTCCTGGTTCCAGGCGTGCACCTGGCGCAGGTCGGCGTAACCGCCGGTGGTGAAGGCGCGCACCAGGTTGAGCGTGGAGGCGGAGGCGTTGTACATCCGCTTCAGGCGCTCGGGGTCCGGGATGCGGGCCTCTTCGGTGAAGGCGAAGCCGTTGACGGAGTCGCCCCGGTAGGTCGGGAGCGTCACGCCGTCGCGGGTCTCGACCGGCTTGGAGCGCGGCTTGGAGTACTGGCCGGCGATCCTTCCGACCTTCACGACCGGCACCGAGGCGGCGTACGTGAGCACGGCGCCCATCTGGAGCAGGGTCTTGAGCTTGTTGCGGATGTGGTCGGCCGACACCGCGTCGAAGGCCTCGGCGCAGTCGCCGCCCTGGAGAAGGAACGCCTCTCCCTTGGCGACGGACGCCAACCGGGCGCGCAGCTGGTCGCACTCGCCGGCGAAGACGAGCGGCGGATACGACTCGAGGTCCGCGATCACATCGCGCAGAGCCTCGGCATCGGGGTACTCGGGCTGCTGCGCCGCGGGAAGGTCTCGCCAGGTGTTGCCAGCGCTTGCGCTGGACTTAGCGTTCACGGTCACCTCCACAACATTACGGGGTCGTGTCCGGCGTCCATCCCCCTGCTCATCAAGTGAGACGGACCGCGCTCGATCGGCGGTGCTCCGCGATCTCCGCCCGCCTCCTACCGCCGTCGGCCCTCGACGCGGCCGGCCCGCTCCGCCGCGCTCGGTGCGGCCAGGGCGAGAGCGCGGTGGGTGCGGCGCAGCATGGTGCGGGCCATGAAGGGGTGCACCTGCCTGACCACTCCCCAGTAGAGCCGGGCGCGGGTGCTGTCGGCGCGCACGGCCGTGCTGAGGGTCACGTACCGCTCGTCCACGAGGATGGAGGCGCGCGCTTTGAGGCCTGCCGTGTTCACGTCGAGCAGCAGTTCGCCGTCCGTGCGGGCCAGGACGGGGAAGGCGTCGCGCAGGATGCCGGTCCACCGCTGCGGATCGGTGGGCATGCCGGGCCGCAGTTCCATCGCGTACGCGTCCTCGTACCCGGGGCGGTCGAGCGCGCCACGGATCAGCAGGGCGCCCTCGGGGGTCGCGACGGTCTTCGGGCGCGGCCAGAGGAGGCGGTGGACCAGCCGTACTTGGGGCGACCAGCGGACCGGGTGTGCGGGGGCGCCGGCCACCGCGCGTTCGACGTTGTCGAGGAGCTCCTCGATCACGGTGTCGTGCGCCGGGCGGACGACGAGCAGCCAGCCGAGCAGGGCGGTGCCCCGAAGGTCGTGCTCCAGGACGTGCCGCACCCGGCAGCGCCGCTCACCCAGCGGCTCCACGGTCAGCTCGTGGGAGCCGTGGCCCGGCGGACCGAAGGCGAAGCGGATGCGGTGGCCCGGTTCGTACGCCGTGACGGCGTAGCGCACCCGGCCGTGGCCGCCCTTCGCGCCCACGCCGAGCGGGCGGTCGAAGCGCATCGGGGGCCAGGCGGGGACCGGGAAGACCGGGTCGTCCTCGGCGGAGACCCGGTCGAGCAGGGCGCCGACGGTTTCCGCCGGGGCCTCGACGACTCGTTCGTGGACGTTGCGTATCGCGCTCATCGAACACCTCCATACGCTGGCGTATGGTTCACCGTACGGTACCGTATGGTCATGGCGCAACGAGGGCCCCGAGGGCAACAGACGGCAGGGAAGCCCCGGTTGAGTGCCGAGGACTGGGCGGACGCCGCGCTCACCGCGATCAGCGAGGGCGGACTCGCCGCGGTCGCCGTGGAACCGCTGGCCGTCCGGCTCGGTGCCACCAAGGGCAGCTTCTACTGGCACTTCGCGAACCGGGACGCACTCATCGAGGCGGCGCTCGAACGCTGGGCGCAGACCGAGACCGAGGCCACCATCACCGAGTTGGAGACCGAGCCCGATCCGGAGCGGCGGCTGCGCCGGCTGTTCTCCAAGGCCATGGCGGCGGCCGCCCAGGACCCGCTGGAGGTCTCGCTGCTGGCCACCGCTGACGACCCGCGGGTGCGGTCGGCGCTCGAACGGGTCACGCTGCGCCGGATCTCCTATGTGGCCCGGCTCTTCGGCGAGTTGGGCTTCCCGGAGGCGGAGGCACGACACCGCGGCCTGCTCGCCTACAGCACCTATCTCGGGCACACGCAGCTCGCGCACGCCGTGCCGTCGGCCCTGCCTTCGAGTGATGCGCTCCGGCACTACCTGGAGACGGTGCTGCATCCCCTGTTGCGGCGCGACTGAAGCGAGCCCTCACCAAAGCCCGCCCGCACACACACCGGGCCCCTCCACCCGGAGGCGGAGGGGCCCGGCGACGGTGCTGTCAGCCGCAGTTGTGCGCGGCCGTCGTACTCGACGCGACGACCACGTCCACACCGGGAGCAGTCAGGTGAGCCGCGTTGACCGTGAGGCCGCCGTCCACCTTGACCTGCTCATTCACCACAAGCTTGGTGCCTACGACGCCAAGGTCGACGGTGGTGTCGGGCGCGCCGTCGAGCTTCACCTCCACGCCCGCCACGGTCAGCTTCAGGTCGGTGCTGCCGGTGACCGCCGTGCAGCTGCTGGTGGAGACGGCCTTGATGCCGGACAGGCCCAGTACGGGCAGCCCCGGCAGACCGATGCTCGCTTCCTCCAGCGAGGCCGTGGAAGTGGCGCTGCTCGGGCCGACCTTGCTCTCCACCTTGGCGCACAGCGTCCTGGCGTTGATGACCAGGACGCTGATGTTCGACGTGCACGGCGGCGCCGTGGCCCCCGCTCCGGCGGTGCGGACGGTGCCGGTGTCCGGGGTCGGCTGGATCCCGATCGGCAGGCCGAGCAGCGAGACGGCCGCCGAGAGGCCGTACGCCCGCCCGGTGACGTACTGCAGCTTGACGGTCGCCGCGACCGCCGAGGCCTTGTACGCGTCGTCGCCGGCGAAGGCCGCCTTGACCGGCACGGTCGCGTCGGCGTTCAGCGGCTGGTCCACGGAGGCGATCGTGCAGTTCGCGGCGCCCTGCGCGTCCGTCGTGCCCTCGCAGGTCTGTGCGGCGCCGAGGGTGAAGCTCACCTTCCGCTCGGCCACGGGCTCACCGGTGTCGGTGGTGAGGGTCGCGGAGAGCTTGGCCGGGGAGCCGTTGGAGACGGTGCCGGGGCCGGTCCAGGCGAGCTTGGTGTCCTTGGGCTGCGGGGGCTGGGGTGTGCCTCCGGCACCCACGTCCAGCTGGTTGCGGTCGATGCCGATCGTGACACCGCCGTGGGTCTCCCTCTGGTCGCCCGCGTACTGGTGGATGCGCTGGTGATCGGCCCACAGGTTCGCCGGGATCGCCGGGTCGTCGGTGGTGGCCTGGTCGTTCCAGCGCGCGAAGTCGATCACGTCGGGCAGCGTGACGGCACCCGCGTTGGCGACCAGGTCGGTGACGAGGGACGAGACGCTGCCGTACGCGCCGGAGCGGTAGCCCAGCTCGTGCAGGCGCTTGGTGTAGGCGTCGAGGTAGGTGAGAACCCGAGCGGTGACAGCTCCCCCGCGGTTGTACTGCTCCAGGTTGTTGTAGAGCACCGAACCCTGGCCGAGCCCCAGGGCGCCGGCCTGCGCCGCCGCGTCGTCGGCGGCCGCGATGCCCTGCGGCGCCGGGTCGGTGATGACCTGGCAGTCGCCCGTGCAACTGCCCGAGCCGGCCTCGGCCTGCGGCCCGACGTAGATCGGGAAGAAGCGCCAGCCCTTGGTGTACTGCGTCTGCACCCACTGGGCGCTGAGGTTCGCCTGGGAACAGCCGCGGTTGACGCCACCGATGTAGATGCCGATGGCGCCGTAGGGCGAGTCGGCCTTCCACGCGTCCATCGTCGCCTGGCTCGGGGCGGTGCAGGCGTCGAACCCCTTGCCCTGGAAGGAGGTCGCGTCCGCCGGGACGGCCAGGGCGGAGGGCGCCTGGGACGGCTGCTCGGCCTTCGCCGCGGCGACGGGCAGTCCGGCGCTGCGCAGGATCCGCCGGATCTCCGTACGGTCGCTGCCGTAAGCGGCGGTCACGGCGATCCGGTCCGCGGTGGCCCGGTAGGTGCGGGCGGTGCGGTTCTCGGTGACGCGCTCGGCGCCGGCGGTCGCCTCGGCGGGCTGCACGAGCAGGGCCTCGGTCCGGCCCGTCACGTCCGCGGGGCAGTGCTGCCGGACGGAGGGGGTGCCGAGGTAGACGGCGTGCCGGTCGAGGCGGACGCAGGCCTCCGGGTGCTTGTCGAGGTCCACGACCTGCCAGGAGGCGGGGACGGTGAACTCGTGGCCTCTGTAGGTGACTTCGGTGGTGGAGCCCGTGGTGGGGCCGGAGCTCTGGTCCGATGCCTGCGCGGTGCCGAGCGATCCGGTGCCGAGCGCCGTGACGGCGGCCAGCACGGTGAGCACGCGTGCGGCGCGCCGGTTCGCTCTCGGGCGATTCATCGATGAACGTTGTACGGAAATGACTCTCTCCTCGGTCGAGTGCGGTCTGCTGCAAACCGGGGGTGTCGGACCGCCCCGCGGGTGGCGGAGGCGGTCCGTGTGAAGAGTGGGTTTTACGACATGAGCATGTCAACCAATACCTGTTCATCGCTGAACATTTCAGCCTTCGCACCCCTCTCGAAACCGCTGTGAGGGTGGTGTGCGCCGCCGGTGAAGGGCCCGGTCGGCAGACGTGCCGGGACCCGGCCGCGCGGCCCGGCCGCCGAGGTCGGTGACAGAAGACGCCGCTCACGCTTGTCCGGATCGGGTAGGGTGCCTCGCATGTTCGCGCACTCGATCCAGAACTGGTGGTGGACCGCTCATCCGGCGGCCCACTGACTGCGCGTACGCAAGACTTCGCGAAGGCCGCCCCAGGGGCGGCCTTCGGTGTTTCCGGACCCGGGCCGCCCCTCTCCCAGAACTCTCCGAGCACGCTCCGAGACCCGAGAGAAGGAACAGGACCGATGAACCTGCTCGACCTGCTCGACGATCCCCGCCCGTTCGCCCTGCTGCGCCGCCGCACCCCCGGCCACGGGCATGACGTGGTGGAGCTGCTGATCGGCCCGGTGACCGCCTACGAGCGGCTGGCCGAGATCCCCGAGGGGCTCGCCCTCGTCCCGTTCCGCCAGATCAGGGAGCGCGGCTTCGACGTCCGCGACGACGGCACGCCGCTCGCGGTGCTGAGCCCCGAGGAGACCTACGAACTCCCCCTCGACGACGTGCTGTCGCAGCTGCCCGCGCACGACGTCGGCGTGCGGGCCGGCGGCTTCGACGTCGACGACGAGGAGTACGCGGAGATCGTCGGGCGTGTTCTGCACGAGGAGATCGGCCGGGGCGAGGGCGCCAACTTCGTGATCCGGCGGACGTACGAGGGCGAGATCCCGGGGTTCGGGAGGGCCGACGCCCTCGCGCTGTTCCGGCGGCTGCTGGAGGGTGAGCGGGGCGCGTACTGGACGTTCGTCGTGCACACCGGGGAGCGGACGCTGGTCGGGGCGAGCCCCGAGGTGCACGTGCGGATGTCCGGCGGGACCGTCGTGATGAACCCGATCAGCGGCACGTACCGCTACCCCGCCGAGGGGCCGACACCCGAGGACCTCCTGACCTTCCTCGCCGACGGCAAGGAGATCGAGGAGCTCTCGATGGTCGTCGACGAGGAACTCAAGATGATGTGCACGGTCGGCGACCGGGGCGGGGTGGTGATCGGGCCGCGGCTGAAGGAGATGGCCCATCTCGCGCACACCGAGTACGAGTTGCGGGGCAAGTCCACGCTGGACGTGCGCGAGGTGCTGAAGGAGACCATGTTCGCGGCCACCGTGACCGGGTCGCCGGTGCAGAACGCCTGCCGGGTCATCGAGCGCCACGAGGTCGGCGGGCGCGGTTACTACGCGGGTGCGCTGGCCCTGATCGGGCGGGACGCGGGCGGGGCGCAGACCCTCGACTCCCCCATCCTCATCAGGACCGCCGACATCGACGCGGACGGCCGGCTGCGGGTGCCGGTGGGCGCCACGCTCGTACGGGGGTCCGACCCGGCCGGCGAGGTCGCCGAGACGCATGCGAAGGCGGCCGGCGTGCTGGCCGCGCTGGGCGTCCGTCCCGGGCGGCCGCGCGCGAAGGACGTACGGCCGAAGCTGGCGGACGACCCGCGGGTGCGGGCGGCGCTCGACGGGCGGCGGGCCTCGCTCGCGCCGTTCTGGCTGCGGATGCAGGAGCAGGCCGCGGAGCTCACCGGGCACGCGCTCGTGGTGGACGCCGAGGACACGTTCACGGCGATGCTGGCGCATGTGCTGCGCTCCTCGGGCCTGGAGGTGACCGTACGGCGCTACGACGAGCCGGGGCTGCGGGAGGCGGTCCTCGCGCACGAGGGCCCGCTGGTGCTCGGCCCCGGTCCGGGCGATCCCTCGGACGCGGCCGACCCGAAGATGCGGTTCCTGCGCGCCCTGACCGCCGAGGTGATCCGCGACCACCGGCACGGCGTGCTCGGCGTCTGCCTCGGGCACGAGCTGATCGCAGCCGAACTGGGGTTGGAGATCGTCCGTAAGGAGGTCCCCTACCAGGGGGCGCAGGTCGAGATCGACCTCTTCGGCAGGACCGAGACCGTCGGCTTCTACAACAGCTTCGTGGCCCGCTGCGACGACGAGACGGGGGTCGAGCTGGCGGCCCACGGCATCGAGGTCAGCCGCAGCGCGAGCGGCGAGGTGCACGCGCTGCGCGCTCCCGGGTTCGCCGGGGTGCAGTTCCACCCGGAGTCGGTGCTGACGCTGCGCGGCACCGGTGTCGTACGGGAGCTGATCGGTCAGCTGCGCGGGACGAGCACGTTCTCCGAGCGGCGGCCCGCCTTGTAGTCGAGGACGTTCTGCACCGTGGCGTCGATGATCTGGCCGACGGCGTCCACGGTGTAGTACGCCTGGTGGGAGGTGACCAGGACGTTCGGGAAGGTGACGAGGCGGGCCAGGGTGTCGTCCTCGACGGCCTCCAGGGACTTGTCGAGGAAGAACAGGCCCGCCTCCGCCTCGTACACGTCGAGGCCGACGCCCGTGAAGCGGCCCTCGCGCAGTTCGGCGACGAGGGCCGCGCTGTCGATCAGACCGCCGCGGCTGGAGTTCACCAGGATCGCGTCGTCCTTCATGGTGCGCAGCGCCGCCGCGTCGATGAGGCGTTGCGTCTGCGGCATCAGCGGTACGTGCAGGGTGATCAGGTCGGACTCGGCGAGGAGTTGGTCCTTGGGGACGTACTTCATGCCGAGTTCGACGCAGGCCGGATTCTCGGCGATGTCCCAGCCGAGCAGGTTCATACCGAAGCCGTGGGCGATCCGGGTGAACGCCTCGCCGATCTTGCCGGTGCCGAGGACGCCTGCGGTGCGGCCGCGCATGTCCCGGCCCAGCAGTCCGTCGAGCCGGAAGTCGAAGTCGCGGGTGCGGTTGGAGGCGCGCACGATACGGCGGTTGACCGCCATGGCGAGGGTCCAGGCGAACTCGGCGACCGAGTACGGCGAGTAGTACGAGACCCGGGCGACCGTCATCCCGAGGCGCTCGGCGACCTTGAGGTCGATGTTGTTGAAGCCGGTGGAGCGCTGGGCGATCAGCTGCGTGCCGCCGGCCGCGAGGGTCTGGAGCACCCGGTGCCCGAGATCGGCGTTGACGCTGGTGGAGATGATCTCGTAGCCCGCCGCGATCGGAGCCGTGTCCTCGTTGAGGAAGACCCCTACGCAGCGGACCTCGTGGTGCCCCTCGAAGGCCTTCTCGATCAGGGGGCGCTCGTCGGCCTGGACACCGAAGGCAAGGATCTCCAAGACGTCTTCTCCCGTTCTGCAGGGTTATGGGCCGAATACCGCTCGGGTACGGCGAATATACGGCCCATAACCCCGGGATGCCGGGTCAGCCGAAGAAGACCCCGACCTCCTCGTACAGCTTCGGGTCCACCGTCTTCAGCTTGGCCGTGGCCTCCGCGATCGGGACGCGGACGATGTCGGTGCCGCGCAGGGCGACCATCTTGCCGAAGTCGCCGTCCCGGACGGCCTCGATGGCGTGCAGGCCGAAGCGGGTGGCGAGCCAGCGGTCGAAGGCACTGGGGGTGCCACCGCGCTGCACGTGGCCGAGAACCGTGGTCCGGGCCTCCTTGCCGGTGCGCTTCTCGATCTCCTTGGCGAGCCACTCGCCGACGCCCGAGAGGCGTACGTGCCCGAAGGAGTCGAGAGACTGGTCCTTGAGGACCATGTCGCCGTCCTTGGGCATGGCGCCCTCGGCGACCACGACGATCGGCGCGTACGACGCCTTGAAGCGCGAGGTCACCCAGGCGCAGACCTGGTCGACGTCGAAGCGCTGCTCGGGGATGAGGATGACGTTGGCGCCGCCCGCGAGCCCGGAGTGGATGGCGATCCAGCCCGCGTGCCGGCCCATGACCTCGCAGACGAGGACGCGCATGTGCGACTCGGCGGTGGTGTGCAGCCGGTCGATCGCCTCGGTGGCGATGCCGACGGCGGTGTCGAAGCCGAAGGTGTAGTCGGTGGCGGACAGGTCGTTGTCGATGGTCTTCGGTACGCCGACGGCCTTGATGCCGTACTCGTCGGCCAGCCTCGCGGCCACGCCGAGGGTGTCCTCGCCGCCGATCACGACGAGCGCGTCGACCTCCTGCTTGGCGAGGTTCTCCTTGATCCGGCGGATGCCGTTCTCCTGCTTGAGGGGGTTGGTCCGCGAGGAGCCGAGGATGGTGCCGCCCCGCGGCAGGATGCCGCGCACCGCGGGGATGTCGAGCGGGACGGTGTCGCCCTCCAGTGGACCTCGCCAGCCGTCCCGGTAGCCGACGAAGTCATAGCCGTACTCCTGCACGCCCTTGCGGACGATGCCCCGGATGACGGCGTTGAGCCCGGGGCAGTCGCCGCCTCCGGTCAGTACTCCGACCCGCATGGAAATGTCCCTTCGCCGCAGCGGCCTGCTGCACGCAGATACCTGACGCGGCTCACGCTAATAGTGATCCAGGTCACTTCGGCATGCCCAGGAAGGTCAATTCCAGTGTTTTGTACGGGTGTTGATCACTCGCCTTCACTCGAAGGTGGGTGCCGCGCGGTTTACGCGCGCCGGTTCACTCGTCGTCGAGGCCGCGTTCTATCGCGTATCGCACCAGCTCCACGCGGTTGTGGAGCTGCAGTTTGCCCAGGGTGTTCTGGACGTGGTTCTGCACCGTGCGGTGGGAGATGACCAGGCGCTCGGCGATCTGCTTGTAGCTGAGGCCCTTGGCGACCAGCCGCAGCACCTCGGTCTCGCGGTCGGTGAGCTGCGGGGCCTTCGGTTCGTCGGCGCTGCCGGTGGGCGCGGGCTCGGAGGCGAGCCTGCGGTACTCGCCGAGGACCAGGCCCGCGAGGCCGGGCGTGAACACCGGGTCGCCGACCGCCGTGCGGCGCACTGCGTCGATCAGCTCCTCCGTGGACGCCGACTTCAGCAGATAGCCGGTGGCACCGGACTTCACCGCCTCCAGTACGTCGGCGTGCTCGCCGCTGGCGGACAGCACGAGGACGCGCAGGGCCGGGTTGGCGGCGACGAGCTCCTTGCAGACCTGGACACCGGGCTTGGCGGGCAGGTTCAGGTCCAGGACGAGGACGTCGGGCGCGACGGCCTGGGCCCGGCGCACCGCCTGCTCGCCGTCGCCGGCCGTGGCCACCACGTCGAGGCCTGACTCGGCCAGGTCCCGGGCGACCGCGTCGCGCCACATGGGGTGGTCGTCGACCACCATGACCTTGATCGGGCCTTGCCGCTCGTCCGTACTGTCCGTCATCGCTGTTCTGCCTTCCCCCGTGAGTCCTTCGGACCCTTCGGGTCCTTCGGTACCTTCAACTCGACTTCCGTGCCCTGTCCCGGGACCGAGATCAGCTCGGCCGTGCCGCCGATGTCGCGCAGCCGCCCGCGGATCGACAGCGCCACCCCGAGCCGGCCCTCGCCCTCGGCCTGGTCGAGCCGCCCCTCCGGGATGCCGGGGCCGTCGTCGCGCACCGTCACGATCACCGCGTCCGGCTCGTCCTCGACCAGGATCCAGGCGCGGGCGTCGTCCCCCGCGTGCCGGTGGACGTTGTCCAGGGCGGCGCCGACGGCGGCGGCCAGCTCCCTGGCGGCGGCCGGCGCGAGCGGCACCGGGGCGCCGGGCTCGGAGAGGGTCACGCGCGCAGCCGCGTAGCGGGCGAGGAGCGAGCGCAGATCGACGGGGCCCTCGTCCTCGTCCGGCTCGTCGACCGCTCGGACCACCGCGCCGAGCGCCGCGTCCTCGGACACCCGGGAGACGGGCACCATGCCGCCGGAGACCAGCGTGCGCAGCGCCACCTCCTGCTCGCCCGCCATCCGGCCCAGCTCCGCGGCCTCGCCGCCGAGCGCGGTGCCGCGCCGCTGCACCATGGCGAGGACCTGGAGGACACCGTCGTGGATGTCGCGGGCCAGCCGCTCCCGCTCACGGGTCGCGGCCTCGATCTCCAGGGCGCGGGCGAGGGTGCGCTCGGAGGCGCGGGCGACCTCGACGACGTAGCCGATGGCGATCGAGGCGACCCAGACGAGGATCACGTTGTGGACGGTGTCGCGGGTCGGGGCGCCGCGCTCGATGATGTTGACGGCCGCGACGAGCGTGGAGGCGAAGGCCGCCCAGCGCCAACCGCCCTTGATGGCGAAGGCCAGGACGGAACCGGCGGTCCATATCGACGGCAGGGTGGGGCCACCGCCGTCGATGCGGTACGAGGCGTCGGCGACCCGGGTGAGCAGGATGCCGACGAGCGCGATGGTGAGGTCGGCGGTGAGGAACCGCTTGGTGCAGCTGGCCGCGTTCGCGACCCTGGGGAGGGTGGCCAGGGTCCACACGCACAGCACGGCGAAGTACGCGATGGCCACCCAGGGGCGGGCGAACCTGTCGTACGCGGTGGCGAAGAGTCCCACCGCGTACAGCATGGTCAGCACGCGGTACGCGGTCAGCGCACGCCACAGGGGCAGCTCGACCGACATCCGCATGACCTGTACGCGCTTCGCCATGTGCTCTCCCCCCACCTCGACGAACGCGTCTAGGAGCCGGAGCGTTCCTGCTCCGGCTCCGGCTGTGCTCCCTGCTGCGCTTCCTGCTGTGCTTCTTTCTGGGCTTCCTTCTGTGCCTGCTTCTCCGCCTTCGCCGCTTCGGAGATCTGCCGCTTGGCGGCCGTCGCGTAGATGTCGACGTACTCCTGGCCGGAGAGCTTCATGATCTCGTACATGACCTCGTCGGTCACCGCGCGCAGGACGAACCGGTCGTGCTCCATGCCGTTGTAGCGGCTGAAGTCGAGCGGCTTGCCGATGCGGATACCCGGGCGCATCAGCTTGGGCATCACCTTGCCGGGCGGCTGGATCTTCTCCGTGTCGATCATGGCGACCGGGATGACGGGCGCGCCGGTGGCGAGCGCCACGCGCGCGAGGCCGCCGGGCTTGCCGCGGTAGAGACGGCCGTCGGGCGAGCGCGTGCCCTCGGGGTAGATGCCGAACAGCTCGCCGCGCTCGATGACATCGATGCCGCTCTTGATGGCCGCCTCGCCCGCGCCGCGCGCGCCGGAGCGGTCCACCGGGAGCTGGCCGACGCCCTTGAAGAAGGCGGCGGTCATCCGGCCCTTGAGCCCGGGCGTCGTGAAGTACTCCGCCTTCGCGATGAAGGTCACCTTGCGGTCGAGGACCGCGGGCAGGAAGAAGGAGTCCGAGAACGAGAGGTGGTTGCTGGCCAGAATGGCGGGGCCCTCGGCGGGAATGTTCTCGAGGCCTTCCACCCAGGGCCTGAAGGCGAGCTTCAGCGGCCCCCCGATGGAAAACTTCATTGCGCCGTAGATCAACCCACTGCCTTCCTGTATCTGTGGATCAGACCTTAACCCGGAGCGCTGTCAAAGGCCCCGACGCCCCTGGCCGGTGTCAGCGACGACCCTGGTCGGTGTCAGTGCGGTCGCGTACGGTGAAGTACCTGCAATCGACCTGACGATTCGACCTGCCGATTCGACCTGATGAACAGGAGACCGAGGTGCCGGTCCTTCCTGGAGCCGAGCCGTTCCGCCACGAGGGCGGAGAGGTCGGCGTCCTCCTCTGCCACGGCTTCACCGGTTCCCCGCAGTCCATGCGCCCCTGGGCGGAGTACCTCGCCGAGCGCGGCCTCACCGTCGCGCTGCCCCTGCTGCCCGGGCACGGCACCCGCTGGGAGGACATGCAGCTCACCGGCTGGCAGGACTGGTACGCGGAGGTGGACCGCGAGCTGCGCGCCCTGCGTGAGCGGTGCGCCCAGGTCTTCGTCTTCGGCCTCTCCATGGGCGGCGCGCTGGCGCTGCGGCTGGCCGCCAGGCACGGTGACGAGGTGAGCGGCGTCGTGGTCGTCAATCCGGGGAACAAGGTGCACGGCCTCGCCGCGTACGCCCTTCCGGTGGCCCGCCACTTCGTCCGTACGGCGCCGGGGATCGCCAGCGACATCGCGAAGGAGGGCGGCCTGGAGATCGGGTACGACAAGGTGCCGCTGCACGCGGCCCACTCGCTGCGCCGCTTCTTCCAGGTGGTCGACCGCGAGCTGCCGCAGGTCACGCAGCCGATGCTGCTGCTGCGCAGCCCGCAGGACCATGTCGTGCCGCCCGCCGACTCCGCGCGCGTCCTGAGCCGGGTGTCCTCGACGGACGTCACGGAGATCCTGCTGGAACAGAGCTACCACGTCGCGACGTTGGACCACGATGCGGACCGGATCTTCGAGGAGAGCTACGCGTTCATCGGCCGGCTCGCGCCCAGTGTCGGCAAGGAAGGGACGGCCACCGGTGGCTGAGCACGAGGCGGAGCGCGGCGAGCCCGATGAGAAGGGCGTGCCCGTCGGCGAGCCTCTCGGCGACGAGCAGAGCGTGCCGTTCGACGAGGACGCCGCCTGGCAGGCGATCGTCGAGGGGTACGGCGAGGAGCCGAAGGACCCGCCCGGCGCGAAGCCGTTCAAGTCGGTCGAGGACCTTGCGCTCCTGGAGCCCGAGACGAACGACAGCGGCGACGCCGAGGACACCGCCGGACCGCTGAAGGACAAGGGCGGCGACAAGCCCGCCGCGGCCCAGCCCCTCGGCAGCTCCGTAGCGTTCGCGCCCGGCGTCGGCGGCCCACGCGACTACCAGTCGCCGGAGCCCTCCGAGGAGGACTTCGACGACGAGGACGAGGGCCACTTCGTCCCGCCGGAGCCGCCTCCGCTGCCCGCCGCAGACGCCACCGCCAAGTTCGCCTGGCTCGCCGTGATCGGCGGTCCGCTCCTGCTGCTCCTGGCGGTCCTGCTCAGCTGGGACATGACCTGGTGGCTGGCCACCGTGGGCATCGGCGGCTTCCTGGGCGGCTTCGCGACCCTGGTGATGCGCATGAAGGGCGACGACGAGGGCGAGGACGACCCCGGACGCGGCGCGGTGGTCTGAGCACCGCCCAGGACGCCGGGCCACAGAGAGCGGCTGGCCGGGACAAGTCGGGGATCAGGCCGCCGGCACTCTCAGCGCGGCCAGCACCGGCAGGTGGTCCGTGGCCGCCTTCAGGGCAGTACCTCTCAACGCCGCCCTCGCACTGCTCGGCCCCGGAGTGCCTCACAGGCTTCGAACGGCTGCGCCGGACTCCGTCCGGCCTGCCGGACAGGTCGGGGCTCAGGTCGCCGGCACTCTCAGCGCGGCCAGCACCGGCAGATGGTCCGTGGCCGCCGTCAGGTCTTCCTCCGTCACCCCCGGCAGCCCGTGCGGGACGCCGCAGCCCAGGATCTCGACGCCCTCGGTGGCGAGGATCGCGTCGATGCGCTGGTAGGGGTTACCGGGCGTCCAGGTGTGCTCGCCGCCCCAGGGCGCGGCCGGCCGGCAGTCCGTCAGGGCTGTAGCGAGGCGCTTGAAGGTGCGGCCGTCGGGTCGTTCGTTGAGGTCGCCGCCCGCGACGGCGTACGGCGTGCCGAGGCCGGCCAGCCGGTCCAGGAGCATGCCGCCCTGCTCGTACCGCTCGTCCTTGCGCAGCGAGAGATGGCAGCTCAGTACGCCGAGCCGGGCGCCGCCGAAGCGTACGACGGCGGTGGCGAAGCCGCGCCGGTGCTCGCCGAGGGTGAGGGGCAGCAGGACGTCCTCGGTGCGCTCCACCGTCGCCCGCAGCGAGCACAGCAACGCCGGTCCGGCGGCGGTGGCGCCGCCCGACAGGATGACCTGCCCGGACGCGGCCGCGAGCCGGGCCAGTTTCTTGCGCCAGCGGAAGAAGCGCGGGGCCTCCTGGACGAGGACGAGGTCGGGCTCGCAGGCGGTGATCACCCGGGCGAGCGCGTCGGTGTCGTCGCGCATCGAGCGGATGTTGTAGCTGAGCACCCTGATCACGGCCGAACCGTCGGGCTCGGTGCGGGAGTTGGGCAGCGGACTGGCGGCAGCTGGGCTGGTCGGCATGACGATCAACATACGCGTGCCGGGGCCCCGCGTCCGCACACGACGGCGCCCGCCGCACCCCTTGCGAGGAGCGACGGGCGCCGTCGTCGAGTGAGCGTGCGTCACATGATCGGGTCGGGCTCCCGGGCCAGGTCCGCCGCACCGACAAGGCCCGCCTTGTTGCCCAGCTGGGCGGCGATGACGTCGGCCACCGGGCGCCAGTTGCCGCCCACCAGCCAGCGCTTGTACGACTTGCGGATCGGGTCCAGGACCAGCTCGCCCTCGTCCGAGAGGCCGCCGCCGACGATGAAGGCGGACGGGTCGAAGAGCGAGGCCAGGTCGGCGAGGCCCGCGCCGGCCCAGCGGGCCAGCTCGCGGTAGGAGTCCACCGCGACCGGGTCGCCCTGCCGCGCGGCCATCGAGATGTGCTTGCCCTCGATGCCGTCGGGGGAGCCGTCGCCGAGGCCGAGCAGGACCTCCGCGTTCTCGGGGGTGGCGTTGGCGCGCTGCTTCGCGTAGCGCACGAGGGCGCGGCCGGAGGCGTACTGCTCCCAGCAGCCCTGCGAGCCGCAGCCGCACAGCAGCCCGTCCGGCACCATGCGGATGTGGCCGAACTCGGCGGCGACGCCGAAGTGCCCGCGGCGCAGCTTGTTGCCGATGATGATGCCGCCGCCGAGGCCCGTGCCCAGGGTGATGCAGATGACGTTGCGGTGGCCCTTGCCGGCACCGAACTTGTACTCACCCCATGCGGCCGCGTTGGCGTCGTTCTCGACGACGACCGGCAGGCCGACGCGCGCCTCGACCTCGGTCTTCAGCGGCTCCTGCCGCCAGTCGATGTTCGGCGCGAAGTAGACCGTCGAGCGCTGGCGGTTCACATATCCTGCGGCACCGATGCCCACGCCGACGATGTCGTGGCCGGCACGCGCTCCCTCGACGGCCGAGGCAATGGCGTCCACGATGGCCTGCGGCGTGCTGGGAGTCGGCACCTTGTGGGTCGAGAGGATGTTGCCTTCCTCGTCGACCACACCGGCCGCGATCTTCGTGCCGCCGATATCGACGCCGATGGTGAGTCCCATGAATCCCTCAGTTTCGGTCGAGCCCCGCTACGGCCAACCGTACCCGAGGGGGCTCTAGTCCAAGTCGATCCGTTCCCCCGGGCCGGGGTCCTCGTCACCGGGTCCGGTGTCCCGGGTCGTCCAGCGCCGCTCCTGGGCCTCGACCGCCGAGCGGTAGGCGGCGAGCAGCTCGGATCCGGCGGTCGCGAGGTGGTCGAAGACGTCGGGGTTGCGTTCGATGACGGGTTCGACGGCGGCCTTGGCCTGCTGCACGACCTGGTTGACGACCTGCTGCGCCGCTCCCCCGGCCACCGAGCCGAACAGCGGCGACTGCAGTCCGGACAGCTTGTCGGCGACGGCGTCGACGAGCTTGCGCAGCTCCTCGGCGGCCGATCCCGGCGGCGGCCCGTACTGGGTGCGGCGGCGGGCCTTCTCCGCCGCGAGGTCCTCGGCACACGCCTTCGCCCAGGCGTCGGCGTCGCCCGCCCTCACCTCGTCGTCGGCCGCCTCCTGAGCGGCGTCATACGGGGGGCGCTCTTCGCTCATGGCGGACTCCTGCCTACGGTGCTTGCTTCCGACGTTACCCGAACGGGGGTACGCGATTCACCGTGTCCGCGGCCACAGCTGCGGATCGGGCGCGAACCGGATCCGCAGCTCGCCCTCGCGCAGGGCCGCGCCGTCCACGGTGCAGCGGCGCAGGGCGGAGGGGAGCGGCACGATACGGCGGAACCGGCCCGCGGTGACGAGGAGTTCGTCGCCGCGCCGGATCAGGTCCAGTTCCTCGCGTATCGCGCCGGGCAGCGGGATGTGCCAGACCAGGACGCCGTCGTCGGCGAGGCGGTCGGCGACGGGCCATTCGACGCGGGCCGGTGCCGTGCCGACCCCGGGCACGTCGAGGACGGCGAGGTCGTCGGCGCCGCGCGGGTCGCGCCCCAGATGGGCGGTCTCGTGCAGGTCGTGCGTCTGTCCCCACTCCTCCAGCGCCTTGCGCTGCTGGGCGGCGAGGGCGGCCAGCCAGGTGTCCTCGGTGGCGGCGGGCAGGACCCGGTTGGCGACCAGGACGTCGACGCGCAGCCCGCGCAGCGCGAAGCCGGTGGTGGCCTCGCGTACCGCGTCGGTGCCTGCCGGGCCGGGCTCGGCGACCAGCCGTACGGTCGTGGTCCGGTCCTGGACGACGGCCTCCACTGCGGCCAGTTCGACGTCCCAGCGCGCGGCCGTCTCGTACAGCCACTCCGCGGGCATCGGGACGCCCGCGAGCCGGCCGAGCACGGGGCGCAGGGCGCGGGCCGCCTGGCGCTCCGGCGGGAGCAGGCGGCGCAGGTAGCGGCGGAGTTCCTCGGGCAGGGCGAGCAGGGCGAGGGACTCCGGGGCGGGGGGAAGGTCCACGACCACGAGGTCGTACGTCCCGGCCGGCGCCGTCGCCGCGTCGCGCAGGGCGCGCAGCAGGGCGAGTTCCTCGGCGCCGGGGAGCGGGGTGAGTTCCTCGGCGTCCAGACGGGAGGCACCGAGCAGGTCCAGGGCGGTGGTCGCGCGCTCCTGGAAGGCGGTGAGGTCGGCGCGGAACCGGTCGGCCGCGTCGGGGCGCCAGGCGGTGAGCAGGGGCACCGCCTCGATCGGGGCCGCGCCCGTGGGTACGCCGAGGGCGGCGCCCAGGGTGTCCGTGCGGTCGGCGCTGAGCACCAGGGTGCGGGTGCCCTGGCGGGCGGCGTTCAGCGCGGTGGCCGCGGCGACGGTGGTACGGCCGGAGCCGCCGGGGCCTGTGATCAGGAGGGTGCGCATGGGATTGAACGGTACCCGTGGGTGGGGGGAGGTTTTTTCGCCCCCTCCGCCCCTACCCTTCCCGCTGTCCTGGGGGCCGCGCCGCCTTTCCTCCTGCATCGCGCTTCGCGCTCGTCCTCAAACGCCGGACGGGCTAAGAACCCGACTCGACCCGCTTCTTCAGGCCCGCCAGCGCCCGGTCGATGATGACCTTCTCCGCCTTGCGCTTGATCATGCCGAGCATGGGGATCTTGACGTCGACTGTGAGGCGGTAGGTGACCTCGGTGGCTCCGGCGCCCGCGGGCTTGAGGGTGTACGAGCCGTCCAGGGAGCGGAGCATCTGGGACTTGACGAGGGTCCAGGAGACCTCGTTCTCGCCGGTCCAGGTGTAGCCGAGGGTCTGGTCGTCCTTGATGGCCCCCGCGTCCATGACGAGGCGCACCTGCTCGGCGCGGCCCCGCTCGTCCGTGGCGAGCACCTCGGCCTCCTTCACCTCTCCCGTCCAGTCCGGGTAGCGGGCGAAGTCGGCGATCACCGCCATGACGTCAGTCGGTGCCGCCTCGATCGTGATGCTCGAACTGGTGTGTTCCGCCATCGCGGTGGCTCCTCCAGATGCGGTCCGGTGAGGGAGGGTGGTGCGCACGTGTGTGCAGCGTGAAGGCTACCGCGCACAGCGACAGGCGCTGTCACCCCACCTCGGGTTCGCCTCCGCCGCCGCTCACCACTCCAGCACCCAGGGCCTGCCGGAACCCGCGAAGTGCCCCACATTCACGCATTCCGTCGCCCCGACCCGCATCCGTCGCGCCAGCGGCTGGTGGACGTGGCCGAAGAGCGCGTACCGGGGACGGGTGCGGCGGATCGCGTCCAGCAGGGCGCGGCTGCCGCGCTCGAAGCGCCGCGCCACCGTGTCGTAGACCAGCTCCGGCACCTCCGGCGGAATGTGCGTGCAGAGCACGTCGACCTCGCCGATCGCCTCGATCTTCGCCGCGTACTCCTCGTCACTGATCTCGTACGGGGTGCGCATCGGGGTGCGCAGGCCCCCGCCGACGAAGCCGAAGGTGCGGCCGCCGATCTCGACCCGCTCGCCGTCCAGCACGGTCGTGCCGGGTCCGGCGTACTCCGGCCACAGCATCGGCATGTCGACATTGCCGTACGTGGCGTACGTCGGTGTCGGGAACGCGGCGAACATCTCGGCGTACTGCTTGCGCACCGCCTTCTCGATGGCGGCGGCGCGGTCGCCCCCGATGCCGGACCACAGCCGGGCCCCGAACTCCCGGGCCTCCTCGTAGCGGCGGGCGGTGCGCAGTTCGACGATCCGGTCGGCGTTCTCGGCGCCGAACAGGTCGGGGAAAATGCCGCGCGAGTGGTCGGCGTAGTCGAGGAAGAGGACCAGGTCACCCAGGCAGATCAGGGCGTCCGCACCCTCGCCGGCTCGGGCCAGGTCACGCACGTTTCCGTGCACGTCACTGACCACATGGATGCGTGTCCTCGGATTTCCGGCCGGTGTGGGTGCCATGACGATCAAGCGTAGGCGTGTGGGGCAAACGTGAACAGTGGCGTTCGGACCTGCGGTTACTGGCTAGTCAGGAAAGGGCTGGACTACTCTGCGCTAAGGAACACCCCCACGTGTGACGCAGGGAACATCTCGCCGGGACCCCCTATCGGAACCGGCGTACCGGTGGGTAACGTCCGGGCAGTCCAGTCGTACTCAGGAATTCAACAATGATTCTTCTGGGTACCTGCCCGAGCCTTGGACCGCACCGTCGCATCACACAGAGTCGTGGCGCCGGCGCCCTATGAGGAGCAGCAGTCTTGCGCGAGTTCAGCCTTCCGGCTTTGTACGAGGTCCCTGCGGACGGAAACCTGACCGACATCGTCCGCAGAAATGCCGCGCAGCATCCTGACGCAGCGGTCATGGCCCGCAAGGTGAGCGGTGTGTGGCAGGACGTGACGGCCACGGTGTTCCTCGCCGAGGTGCACGCGGCGGCCAAGGGGCTCATCGCCTCCGGCATCCAGCCCGGCGACCGGGTCGGCCTGATGTCCCGTACGCGCTACGAGTGGACGCTGCTCGACTTCGCGATCTGGAGCGCGGGCGCGATCACCGTGCCGGTGTACGAGACCAGCTCGCCCGAGCAGGTGGAGTGGATCCTCAGCGACTCGGGCGCGACCGCCTGCATCGTCGAGCTGGACACCCACACCGCCACCGTCGAGTCGGTGCGCGACCGGCTGCCCGCCCTCAAGCACGTCTGGCAGATCGACGGCGGCGGCGTCGAGGAGCTGGGCCGCGCGGGCAAGGGCGTCAGCGACGAGACGGTCGAGGAGCGCAGCTCGATCGCCAAGGCGGACGACCCGGCGACCATCGTGTACACGAGCGGCACCACCGGCCGCCCCAAGGGCTGTGTGCTCACCCACCGCAGCTTCTTCGCCGAGTGCGGCAACGTCGTCGAGCGCCTGCGCCCGCTCTTCCGCACGGGCGAGTGCTCCGTCCTGCTCTTCCTCCCCCTCGCACACGTCTTCGGGCGGCTCGTGCAGATCGCGCCGATGATGGCGCCGATCAAGCTGGGCACCGTCCCGGACATCAAGAACCTCACGGACGAGCTGGCCTCGTTCCGGCCGACGCTGATCCTCGGTGTGCCGCGCGTCTTCGAGAAGGTCTACAACTCGGCGCGCGCCAAGGCGCAGGCGGACGGCAAGGGCAAGATCTTCGACAAGGCCGCGGACACGGCGATCGCCTACAGCAAGGCGCTGGACGCCCCCTCGGGTCCGTCGCTCGGCCTGAAGATCAAGCACAAGACGTTCGACAAGCTCGTCTACAGCAAGCTGCGCGCGGTGCTCGGCGGCAAGGGCGAGTACGCGATCTCCGGCGGCGCGCCGCTCGGCGAGCGCCTCGGCCACTTCTTCCGCGGCATCGGCTTCACGGTCCTGGAGGGCTACGGCCTGACCGAGTCCTGTGCGGCGACCGCGTTCAACCCCTGGGACCGCACGAAGATCGGCACGGTCGGCCAGCCGCTGCCCGGCTCGGTCGTGCGGATCGCCGACGACGGCGAGGTGCTGCTGCACGGCGAGCACCTGTTCCAGGGCTACTGGAACAACGAGGCGGCGACCGCCGAGGCGCTGGCCGACGGCTGGTTCCACACCGGTGACATCGGCACCCTCGACGAGGACGGCTACCTGCGCATCACCGGCCGCAAGAAGGAGATCATCGTCACCGCGGGCGGCAAGAACGTCGCCCCGGCCGTGATCGAGGACCGCATCCGCGCGCACGCGCTGGTCGCGGAGTGCATGGTGGTGGGCGACGGTCGGCCGTTCGTGGGCGCGCTGGTCACCATCGACGAGGAGTTCCTGGGCCGTTGGGCCGCGGAGCACGGCAAACCGGCCGACTCCACCGCGGTGTCGCTGCGCGACGACGCCGATCTCCTCGCCACGATCCAGTCCGCCATCGACGACGGCAACGCGGCGGTGTCGAAGGCCGAGTCGGTGCGCAAGTTCCGTGTCCTCGGCGCCCAGTTCAGCGAGGAGTCGGGGCACCTCACGCCGTCGCTGAAGCTCAAGCGCAACGTGGTCGCGAAGGACTACGCGGACGAGATCGAGGCGCTCTACCAGAAGTAGGCGGGCTGTTGGTGCTGTTGGATCAGGGCGCGGGGCCTCGGTGAGCGAGGACCCGCGCCCTGCTCTCTCCCCCTGCATCGCGCTGACGCGCTCGTCCTCAAACGCCGGACGGGCTGAAATGCCTACAGCAGCGTCTTCAGGCTCTCCGCCAGCAGGTCCCAGCGCCACTTCTCCTCGACCCACTCGCGCCCCCGCTCGCCCATCCGGCGGCGCAGTTCGGGGTCGCCCAGCAACGTGACGATGCGGTCGGCGGCCTCCTCCGGGGAGCCGCCGCGCACGACCCAGCCGGTCTCGCCGTCGAGCACCGCGTCGGGCGCGCCGCCCGAGTCGCCGGCGACCACGGGCAGTCCGGTGGCGGACGCCTCCAGGTACACGATCCCGAGCCCCTCGACGTCGAGCCCGCCCCGGCGGGTACGGCACGGCATGGCGAAGACGTCCCCCGCGCCGTAGTGGGCGGGCAGCTCGCTCCAGGGCACAGCGCCGGTGAAGCGCACCGCGCCCGCCACCCCGGTCTCCCGGGCGAGCCTGCGCAACTCCTTCTCGTACGGGCCGCCGCCGACGATCAGCAGGACCGCTTCCGGCTCCCTGGCGAGGATGCGCGGCATGGCGAGGATCAGCGTGTCCTGCCCCTTGCGCGGGACCAGCCGTGAGACGCAGACGACGACGGGCCGGTCGGTGAGCCCGAGCCGCGCCCGGATCTCGTCACCCCCCGATCCGGGGTGGAAGGTCTTCTCGTCGACGCCGGGCGGCAGTTGGACCATCCGGGAGGCGGCCCCCGGCGTCAGCGCGGAGGAGATGCGCGAGCGCGTGTACTCGCCGAGATAGGTGATCGTGTCCGTGGACTCGCCGATCCTGCGCAGCAGCCCGCGCGCCGCCGGGAGCTGCGCCCAGCCGGCCTCGTGGCCGTGCGTGGTGGCGACGAGCCGCTCGGCGCCCGCCCGGCGCAGCGCGGGCGCCATCAGCCCGAGCGGGGCGGCCGCTCCGAACCACACCGACGTGCAGCCGTGTTCGCGCAGCAGATCGGCGGCCCGCCGGGTCGCCGCAGGCGTCGGCAGCAGCATGGTCGTGCGGTCCCGTACGACAGGGAAGGGCTGCTCGGCGTCGAAGGCTGCCGTCGCCTCGGCGCCCTCACGGCCCCGCTTCCACGTGGAGGCGTAGACGACGAGCCGCTCGGGGTCCAGGCGCAGCGCCATGTTGTACAGGAACGCCTGGATGCCGCCCGGCCGGGGCGGGAAGTCGTTGGTCACGATCAGGGTCTTGTGCATCGCGCCCGACCCTACCGAACCCGTCCCCGGACGCACTCACAGCTCCGTACGGCCGCGCTTCATGGCTCTCGCACAGCATGGCACGCCATCATGACTCAGCGAAATCCACAAGATCGACGCAAACAAGGGTCAGGTGGTCATGACGGGCGCAAGGGGGACAAGGCTCCCGTACGGGCTGCCGGCGGTCTGGGGCCTGACCAGGCTGGCGCTGCTGCTCTTCGTCTTCAAGGTGTTCCTCTTCCCCGGCCCGGACGTCACCACCGATGTGTCGGTGATCTACCAGGGCTGGTACGACGTCCTGCGCACCGGCACCTTCCCGCTCGACGACGTCACCTGGCAGTACCCGCCAGCCGCCGCGCTCGCGATCCTCTCCCCCGCACTGCTGCCCTTCCTCGGCTACGCCTCGGCGTTCTTCGTCCTCGCCTTCCTCGCGGACCTGCTGGTCTTCTGTCTGCTGCAGTACGCGGGCCTGCGTCCGGGCAAGTCGCCGCGCGGCGCCTGGGTGTGGGTGGTGGGCGTCCCGCTGCTCGGCCCGACCGTGTACGCCCGCTACGACGTGATGGTGACGGCGGTGGCGGTGGCCGCACTGCTGGCCGGTGCGCGCCACCCGCGGGTGATGGGGGCGCTGACGGGCCTCGGCGCGCTGCTGAAGGTGTGGCCGGTGCTGCTGCTGGTGGGGGTGCGCAAAGGGGCGGCGTGGGCCTCGGCCGCGGTGACCGTCGCCGTGACGGCGGTGCTGTTCACGGCGGCGATGCCCGGCGCCTTCGCCTTTCTGACCTTCCAGCGCGAGCGGGGCACCGAGGTGGAGTCGCTCGGCTCCCTCGTCTTCCATGTCGCCCGGCACTTCGGCTGGGACGGCGAGGTGGTGCTGAACTACGGCTCCGTGGAGTTCGTCGGGAAGTACGTCGACGTGGTGAGCACGGCGGCGCTGGGGCTCACGGCGGTCGCCTTCGGCTGGCTGCTGCTGTGGCGGCTGAGCGCCAGGCACTTCCTGCCGCACACACTCGCCGACGCCGCGTTCGTGGCGGTGCTGATGTTCACCGCGACCAGCCGGGTCATCAGCCCGCAGTACCTGGTGTGGCTGGTCGGGCTCGCGGCCGTCAGCCTGTGCTTCCGGGGCAGCCGGATGGCGCTGCCGGCCGGCCTGGTGATGGCGGCGTGCCTGGTGACCGTGCTGGAGTTCCCCGTCTGGTTCGACCATGTGGTCCTCAGCGACGGGCTGGGCCTCACCCTGCTGTTCGCGCGCAACGGCCTGCTGGTCCTCGCCGCGCTGCTCGCCGCCCGGGAGCTGTGGCGGGGCACGGTGTCCCAGCCGGCCCCGACCGTGCCCGCTCAGGCCGCCCGCACCAAGGAGACACTCGCCTCGCCGTGATCCCGGGCGCGCCCGGCCCGCCGCAGGAGCACCATGACCGCCGCGCACTGCACGGTCATGGAGAGCGCCATGGCGAGGCAGATCCCGGGCAGTCCGAGCCCCGACAGGGCGTAGGCGAGCGGGAGTTGGACCGCCGTGCCGAGCAGGGTCACGCGCAGCAGGAGCGGCGCGCCGCCGCTTCCCTCGAACACCCCGCCGACCGCGATGAAGCACGCCATCAGCAGCAGATAGGGGCCGATGCAGCGGAGCAGGAGCACGCCCTCGTGCGCGACGTCGGGTCCGGCGCCGAAGGCCCGCATGATCCAGGGGGCGAGGACGCAGAGCAGGGCCGCGGCGACAAGGCCCACGGCTCCCGACACGAGCACCGCCTGCCGTCCGACGGCGCCTCGCTCGTCGCGGCCCGCCCCGCGCAGGTGCGCGGTGTGGATCGAGGCGGCCTGCCGGACGGAGTAGAAGGCCATGGTCGCGATGTACATGACCTTGTAGGCGATGGAGTACGCCGCCACGGCGGTCACTCCGAGCCTGGCCACGATCGCGACCAGGACGAGCGCGCCGCCCTGGCGCACGGTGAAGTCGGCGGACATCGGCAGGCCGGTGCGCAAGGTCCGGCGCAGCGCGGCTCCGGTGCTCTCTGCGGGGCGGACGTCCGCCGCCGTGCGCAGCAGCGCGTTGCGGCTCAGCACGTACAGCCCGACGGCGAGGGCGGCGGCGCGGCACAGCACGGTGGAGGCGGCGGCGCCCCGGACGCCGTAGCGGTGGATGAGGAGCGGGTCGAGGCCCAGGATCAGGCCGTTGGCGAGCAGGGCCAGGCGCATCGGGGTGCGGGTGTCGCCGGTGCCCTTGAGGATGCCGTCGACGAGTTGCTGGGCGAAGAAGACGGCGATGCCGGGCAGGGAGATCGCGAAGTACTGCACGGCGAGCGTCAGGGCGGGCCCCGCGCCGCCCAGGACCAGCCGGGCGAGGGGTTCGCGAAGGAGCAGGCCGCCGACGGCGACCACGGGGGTGACCACCGCGAACAGGGCCCAGCCGCCGCGTACGGCCGACCGGAGGGCGCCGGGGTCCTCGGCCCCCCGGGCGTGCGCGACCAGCACGGTCGTCCCGGAGGCGAAGACCAGGGCGACCCCGAGCAGCACGTTCTCGGTGTTCGTCGCGACGGCCACGGCGGCGACGGCCGCGCCCCCGAGCCGCGAGACCCACACGGTGTTGATGATCCCGGCGGCGACGGAGGCGAGCAGGGAGAAGTAGACGGGATGGGCGAGTGCGACGAGCTGCTTGCGGTGGGTGTTCACGGAGCCCCCTCGATACGAGCTACCTCGTTTAGAGGTAGCTCGATAAGAGGTACCATGCTGATACGACGCCCGCAAGCGCCCCGCGAGAAGGAGCTGATCCCGTGCTGGAACTGTCGATCCTCGGCTTTCTCCACGAAGAGCCCCTGCACGGCTACGAGTTGAAGGAGCGGATCAAGGCCCTCAGCGGCCATGTCCGCCCGGTCAGCGACGGCGCCCTCTACCCCGCCATCAACCGCCTGATCGCCGCGGGCAAGCTCGACGAACACGAGGAACCCGGCGCCGGCGCGGCCCCGCGCCGCATCCTGTCGCTCACCGAGGAGGGCCGCGAGGATCTCCTGGAGCGGCTGCGCCGGCCCAAGCAGGCCGAGATCACCGACCAGGTGCGCTTCAACACACTGCTGGCGTTCCTGCGCCATCTGCCCGACCCGGCCGAGCAGTCCGCGGTGCTCCGCCGCCGGCTGGACTTCCTGGAGACACCGGCCAGCTTCTTCTACCGCGACGGCAGCCCCGTAAGTGCGGAGGAGGCCGGCGACCTCTTCCGGCAGGGCATGTTGCGGGTCGCGCGCGCCACGGGCGAGGCCGAGCGGAAGTGGCTCGCGGAGGCCATCGGCCTGCTGGATCAGCCGAGTTGAGCCCGGAGATAGTCCCGCCACCGCGCGGTGAACTTCTCCGGCGTCGTCCCTAGCTCGTCCCGCAGCGCGTCCTCGACCGCGCCCGGCCGCTTCCGGTGGCTGCCGACCGCGCGGTAGAAGTCGTTGAGGCGGACCTCGCCCCAGTGGTCAGCGATCAGCCGACAGGCCATCCAGCCGCCCTCGTAAGCCTTGGCCAGCTCCGTCGCGCTCCCGCTGAACCCGAAGGCCGCGTCGTCCGGCAGCCCGGCCGGCACCTGCCCGTCCAGCACGGCCCGCTGCAGCTCGGGCGCGGCCTGCGCCGCGGTGCGGCCGCTGCCCCGGTAGCCGACCCAGTCCGCGTACCCCTCGGAGAGCCACAGAGGCGTGGCGGCGGTGGTGCGGGCGCGGGTGGCGACGTGCGTGGTCTCGTGGGTGAGCACGACCTGCCGGCCGAAGTCACCGAGCACGCCGTACGCGTCCGGGTTGACGATGATCCGGTCCGCGGGCGCCTTCGCCGAACCGCCCGCCTCCCCCGTGGTGACCGCCGCGATCCCCCGGTACCCGGACGCGGACGCCCCGAGCAGCCCCGCCATGTCGTCCAGCGAGTCCGGTACGAGCACGACGTCGCGCCGCGCCCAGTCCGTGCCCCACGCGTCCGACACCGCGGGCACCGCGTGGTCCGCCAGGTCCGCGTAGCCGCGCAGCGCCTCCTGCGACTGCCCGACCCCCAGCACGAGGCTGTGCTTCCCCCGGGCGACCAGGACGTCCCCCTGGTCCCACAGCTGCTCGCCGGTCTTCTTCGCGGGCTCGTCGGACACGACGTACCAGCCACCGTCGCGACGGGTCAGGGTCAGCGTGCGGGCGGCGGTGACGGGCGCGTGGTCGTAGCCGTCGATGCGGTAGCGCAGCTCCGCGTCCGCCGTCGCCCGGTCGCCCGAGCGGTGCACCCCGGTCAGCCGGTAGGACCAGGCCGCCAGCGGGACCCGGTCCAGGTTCCCGAACTCCTCGACCCCGGCGCCCTGTTGACCGGTGGCCCGGAACGCCGGCTCGTCCCGGTCGAGGACCGCCAGCGCCCGCCGGTCGAGCACCCGCCGCACATCCGCGGACACACTGTCCGAGCCCTGACCGCCTCCGCAGCCGACGAGCACGGCGAACAGCAGCACCAGGGAGAACCCCGCTCGCGACGTACGCCTTCGACCTGCCACCTTTCAGATCGTACGGCGCCTCACCCCCGTCCGGTCAGACGCGGGTGACCGACGAGACCGGCATCATCCCGACCGGGTCGTAGCGCACGGGCGCGCCCGGATAGGGGGCGTGGATCACCTGGCCGTTGCCCATGTACATCGCGATGTGGCTCGCGTCGTCGCGGTAGGCGATCAGGTCGCCGGGCTGCGCCTGGGAGAGCGGCACCTGCCGTCCGGCGTACCGCTGCGCCTGCGAGGTGCGCGGCAGCCCGACGCCCGCCTGCGCGTACGACCACTGCATCAGGCCCGAACAGTCGAAGCCGCCGGGGCCGTTGGCACCCCACACATACGGGCGGCCGAGCGCGGAGCGGGCCGCGGCGATGGCGGCCGCCGCGCGGTCCGAGGAGGGGGCGCCGGCGCCGAGGTCCGGCATGTCGGCGCGGGTCGAGCGGGAGGCCCGGTCGTAGGCGGCGCGTTCCGCGGACGGCAGCTGGTTGAGCAGCTGCCGCGCCTTGGCCAGCTTGCGTTCGACGGTCCGTTTGTGCCGGGTGACGGCCTTGCGGCTCTTCTCCAGGTCGGCGAGCTTGCCGGTGGCCTCCGCGCGCTCCTGGGCGAGGTCGCGCATGGCGCTTTCGAGGTCCTTCAGTTCGCCGGCCTGGTGGACGGTGATGCGGTCGAGCGCGGCGGCCTTGTCGAGGTAGTCGTCCGGGTCGTCGGAGAAGAGCAGCGCGAGGGAGGGGTCGATGCCGCCGGAGCGGTACTGGGCCCCGGCGAGCGAACCGAGGGCGTCCCGCATGGTGTTGATGCGTTCCTGCTGCCGGGCGATCCGGTCCTGGGCCGTGGACACCTGCTCGCGCAGCGCGTCGGCACGCTCGTCGGCCTTGTTGAACGCCTCGGTGGCCTTCTCGGCCTGCTCGTAGAGGCGGTCCACCTCGGCCCGGGTGTCGTCCTGCGGCGCGGCGCCGGCCGGTACGGCGCCGAGGGCCGCGGCCGCGGTGGCCGCGGCGGACAGCACGGCGACCGTGGCGCCACGGCCCCTGCTCAGGCCGGATGGTGCAAAGCGGCGATGGGACCCCACGACCGGTCGCACTCCCTTCCGCTGACGTACCCCCGGAGTTGGGGGAAACGCGCCAGACAGTAGCCGTGCGATCACGTCCCGACCAACGACCTCGGCGGGCACACACAGTGACGCCCCGCCTATGACGCAGGTCATGGGCGGGGCGTGGGGTCAGCGCGAGGTGCTGCAATTCGCCCGATTGGGCGGCGC
Organism: Streptomyces sp. SAS_270; assembly: GCF_052543295.1. Lineage (NCBI taxonomy): Bacteria > Bacillati > Actinomycetota > Actinomycetes > Kitasatosporales > Streptomycetaceae > Streptomyces > Streptomyces sp. SAS_270. The sequence goes on along the minus strand of NZ_JBMNDS010000013.1, from coordinate 67,001 downwards.
GGCGAACCTCGGTTACGGACGGCGGTCAGCCGATCCGGACGCCGAACTCGAAGGTCATGTTGCCGATCGCCTCGTAGCGGACGACCGCGCCGCTGTGCGGGGCGTGCAGCACCTGGCCGTGGCCGGCGTAGAGGCCGACGTGGTGGAAGTCGCCGTAGAAGATGACCAGGTCGCCGACCTGCAGATCGCTCTGCGAGTAGATGCGGGTACCGGCGTTGGCCTGGGCCTCGGAGGTCCGGGGTATGGAGACACCGGCCTGGGCGTACGCCCACGAGGTGAGGCCCGAGCAGTCGAAGGAGCTGGGACCGGAGGCGCCGTAGACGTACGGCGAGCCGATCTTGCTCTGGGCGGCGCCGAACGCGGCACCGGCGCGCCCGGAGGCGGGAGCGGTGGAACCGGAACCCGAACCGGAGTCGAGGGCGTCGCGCGCGCTGGCGCGGCTGGCGCGCTCCTGCTCGGCGTCGAGGGCCGCCTTCTCCTTGGCCGTCAGGGTGTTGAGGAGCTTCTGCGCCTCGGCGAGCTTGCCCTGGACTTCCTTCTTCTTCTTGCCGAGTTCCGTACGGGTGTCGGCGAGGTCCTTGAGCTTCTCGGAGGCTTCCTGGCGCTGCTGGGCGAGCGATCGCTGCTTCTCCTGGACCTTCTTCAGCGAATCGACCTGCTGACTGCTCAGCTGGTCCATCGCGGACGCCTTGTCGAGGTAGTCGTCCGGGTCGGAGGAGAGGAAGAGCGCCACGGACGGGTCGACGCCGCCGGTGCGGTACTGGGCGCTGGCCATCGAACCGAGGCCGTCACGCAGCTCGTTGAGGTCTTCCTGGCCGCGGGCGACGTTGTCCTGGAGCGTGGAGATCTGCTTCTCCAGCTTCTCCTGCTTCTCCTTGGCGCCGTTGTACTTCTCCGTGGCCTTCTCGGCCTCTTCGTAGAGCTTGTCGACCTTGGACTTGACCTCGTCCTTGCTCGGCTTCTCGCTCGGCGCGGCGTTGGCGGCGTTCGCGCTGAAAGCCACGGCAGCGGCTGCGGCGGTGGTGAGCACGGTCACACGGGTGCGGCTCGGCTGCTTGGGTCGACGGTGGGACGCCACGAAGGCGAGCTCCTTCTTCCTCCAGCCGCCTGCCGATACCCCGACGGGCGGTGCACCTCCGCCGTCACTCCCAATGAGTGATCACCCGAGCGGGGGTTCGAGGGCTGACCCTAGTGACCTTCCTGTGATCAGTTCAAATCCTCAGGTGAAAAATCTCGGTCACCGAGCGCATTCTTTACACTCAACTCACGAGCGGTAATGCGCGTTTGACGCTACGTTGCGTGAAGACCCCGCCAATTCGGGCATCAAGCCCAGAGGTTACGCATGGTGCGTACGTTGCCTATGAGACGTACGCCGCAGACGGTCAACCGTGCGAGAAGCGCTTGAGGAGCACCACCGAAGCCACCGGTCGCGCACCAGCCTTGGCGATGCCGTCGGCCACCTCGCGGTCGGTGGAGACGACGATGACCGGCCGGCCCGGCGGCTCCGCGCGCACCAGCTGGCGGATCAACTCGTCCGCGGTGACACCCGGCTTGGAGAACAGCACCCGCACACCCCGCGGCGGCGCCAGCAGCACCGGCGCGGCCAGCTCGGCCCCGTCGAAGACACAGGTGACCTCGGCGCCGGTCTGCGCGGCGAGCTGCGAGAGCTGACCGAGCAGCCGCAGCCGCTGCTTCTCCAGGGGCATCTGGGGGTAGCCGGTCTTGGTGACGTTGTAGCCGTCGACGACCAGATGCGCCTGCGGCAGCGCGAGGAGCTGGTCGAGGATCGCGGGATCGTTTTCGGACAGGGCGCGGGTGGCGATGTCCTTCGGCGTCATCCGGCCCGGCTCGACCGCGTCGACGGTCTCGGCGGGGCGCACCGAAACCGGCGGCAGGGCGAGTTCACGGCGCAGCCCCTGCGTCGCGTCCAGCACGGTGTCCAGCAGCAGCCGTACGCGCATGTCCTCGACGCTGCGGCCCTCGCGCGCTGCCTTGCGGGTGGCCTCCAGCGTCGCCTCGGCCTCGCTGAGCCGCGCCTTGAGCCGCCGGGTCTCGCTCTCCGCGGCCGACATCTGGGTCTGCCCGTCGGTGCGCAGGGCGTCCATCTCGGCCTGCAGCTTGCGCACGGCAGCCTCGCCGCGCTTGACGTCGCTGAAGGCGCTGCGCAGCTTGCGATGGAGCGAATCGGCTTCCTTCTTCGCCGACTCCAGCTCCGTGCGCAGCCGTTCGGTCTCGGCCCGGGTCTGGTCGCGGGCCTGGGCGAGCTCCTCGCGCAGCCGCTCCAGCTCGACCCGGCTCTCCTCGTCGGCGCGCTCGGCGTCCGCCCGCTGGGCCTCCTCGCCCGCGGCGGTCACCAGCTTCACCCAGCCGGTGGGGCGCAGCACGTACGCGGCCGCCGCCACGTCCAGCGGGTCGGCGGCCGGGGGCGGCGCGGCCGAGTCGAGGGCCGCGGCCAGTTCCGGCTGGGCCTCGCGGAGCTTCTCGGCGATCCGCTGTCTGAACAGCGGGTCCGTCTCCAGCGCCGCGGCCATCGCGTTGCCCGCGAACTTGGCCCGGCGGGTCGGGGTGAACCGGGCATACTGCCGCAGCGGAGCGGGCAGTTCGGCGACCGTCAGTCCGCCGAAGCCGTCGGAGACGATCTGCACGACACGGCGGCGCACGCCGTCGGGCAGCGGACGGTCGAGCACCTCAGCGGTGCCGTCGTCCGGCTCCCCGCCTGTGGTCTCCACCATCCGTCACCCCAATGCCTGTGCGGGGCCCGCTCCCTCAGGAGCCGGCGCCCGGCCTGTCCACGAGTTCCACCTGATCCACGGCGTTGCACCAGCGGCAGCGCACCGACTCGATGGTCTCACTGACCACCTCACGTTCCTCGACGTTCGGCTCACCGGCCAGGTCGAGGTGTACGTACTCGACGACCTTCGACGAGCGGGTCACGTCGAAACGCGTCAGATTGCCGCAGAGGGTGCAGCGCCACCGGGTCTCGGCGGTGGGCGGGGGAACCGTCATCGTGGCTGGTCGCTTTCCTTCTAGTGTGCGTCCGAACCGGTCGCCCGGTGCGTGTGGCTCGTTACCCTACGGCCTGGCGGGGACTCGACGCTCGGCTGTCCACGGCGGCGAGGCGGCCTGTGCGGTTCGGTCCCGTTACGCCATGCTCTGTTCATGATCGGCAACCGGGGCGGCAGCTGGGGTGCGACGGTCGGCGGAGCCCTCCGCCGACAGCCGGCGCCGATGACGTACGCAGTGATCGTCCTGTGCTGCCTGATCTTCGTGATCGGTCCGGCGGCCGGGCTCAATCCCGTCTACGGCACCGGTGACGAACTGCTCGCCGCGCAGCGCTCCTACTTCGCGCGCTGGGGCGTCGTCCCGGCCGAGCTGCTCGGCGGCGCCCCGCGCGCCGCGCTGACACCCGCGACGGCGCTCTTCGTGCACGGCAGCTGGCTGCATCTGCTGGGCAACATGCTCTTCCTCTACGTCTTCGGGGCGATGGCCGAGGAACGCATGGGCCACATCGAGTTCGCCCTCTTCTACGTGGGCTGCGGCTATCTGGCCCTGCTGGGGTACGCGGCCGCCAACGCCGGCTCCGCCCAGACACTGGTCGGCGCCTCCGGGGCGATCTCCGCGGTCCTCGGCGCGTTCCTGTACTTGTTCCCCGGGGCCCGGGTGACCAGTCTCTTCCCGTTCCTGTTCTTCCTGCCGCTGCGCTTCCCGGCCTGGCTGGTCCTGCCGTTCTGGGCCGCCCTGCAGTGGCTGGCGGCGGGCCGGGCCGCCCAGGGCCCCGGCGTCGCCTACCTGGCCCACCTGGTGGGCTTCGGTCTGGGCTTCGTCTACGCGTGGGTCCGATTCGGCCCAACCACTAGAGTGAAGGCCTCAGCAGCGGCCCCCGAGGGAGAGAACCAACCGTGATCACCGCGATCGTCCTCATCAAGACCAGCGTGGACCGGATCCCCGAGATCGCCGAGTCGATCGCCGCGCTGGAGAGCGTCAGCGAGGTCTTCTCCGTCACCGGCACCTACGACCTGATCGCGATGGTCCGCGTGAAAGCCCACGACGACCTCGCGGACATCATCCCCGGCCAGATCAGCAAGATCCCCGGCGTCGAGGCCACCGACACCCACGTCGCGTTCCGTACGTACTCCCAGCACGACCTGGAGGCGGCGTTCGCGATCGGTCTGGACTCCTGACCTGCTGAACACCGCCTCACAAAGGCTCAGACCGCCGGCACGCAGCGCCCGCCCTCGGTCCGGTACTGCCACCGCGCACCGTCGCGGACCAGCTCCTTCACCGCGCGCACGAAACGCTCCACGTGCTCGTCGGGCGTACCGGCACCGAAGCTGACGCGGATGGCGTTGAGGGACTTCTCCCCGGGCGCCGCCTCGGGGGCACCGCACTCGCCCTGGGTCCCGGGGTCGCTGCCCAGCAGGGTGCGGACCAGCGGGTGCGCGCAGAACAGGCCGTCGCGGACGCCGATGCCGTACTCGGCGGAGAGCGCGGCGGCGAAGTGCGAGCTGTTCCAGCCCTCGACGACGAAGGAGAGGACACCGACGCGCGGGGCGTCGTCGCCGAACAGCGAGAGCACACGCACCTCGGGGACCTCGGCGAGGCCCTCGCGGACCGTGTCGATCAGCTGCTGCTCGCGGGCGACCAGTGTGTCGAAGCCGGCCTCGGTCAGGGCCTTGCAGGCCGACGCGATGGAGTAGACGCCGATGACGTTCGGGGAACCGGCCTCGTGGCGGGCGGCCGTGTCGTGCCACTCGACGTCCACTCCCCCGTCCTCGCGCCGCGCGACCTTGCGGCTGGCGCCGCCGCCCGCGAGGTACGGCTCGGCAGCACGCAGCCAGTCGGAGCGGCCGGCGAGGACGCCGGAGCCGAAGGGCGCGTACAGCTTGTGCCCGGAGAAGGCGACCCAGTCGACGTCGAGGTCCTGCACGGACACCGGGTGGTGCGGGGCGAGCTGCGCGGCGTCCAGGACGATGCGGGAGCCGTGCGCGTGGGCGGCGGCGGCCAGCTCACGCACCGGCCACAGCTCACCGGTGACGTTCGAGGCGCCGGTGACGCAGACGAGGGCCGGGCCGTAGGGGTCGCGGTCGGCGAGGGCGCGCTCCAGGGTGGCGACGGCCTCGCCGGGGGTGCGCGGGGCGTTCAGGTAAGTCACCCGGGCGTCCCGCCAGGGCAGCAGCGAGGCGTGGTGCTCGGTCTCGAAGACGAAGACCTGGCAGTCGGCCGGGAGAGCGGCGGCGAGCAGGTTGAGGGAGTCGGTGGTGGACCGGGTGAAGACGACCTGGTCGTCCTCACGACAGTCCAGGAACTCGGCGACGGTCACGCGGGCGTTCTCGAACAGGTCGGTGGACAGCTGCGAGAGGTACCCGGCGCCACGGTGCACGCTGCCGTAGTAGGGGGCGTACGCGGCGACGTCGTCCCACACCCGCTGGAGTGCCGGGGCGCTGGCCGCGTAGTCGAGGGCGGCGTAGGTGACCTCGCCACCGGTGACGAGCGGGACGGTCACATCCCGGCCCAGAACGGGCAGAGGGGTACAAAGGGTCTGGTCGGCGGCAGCGGTGGAGACAGACATGGCGAACTCCCGTGAGAGGCAGGCGCGGGGGTCTGGGGGTATCCCCCAGAAAGGCACAGCGCTGCGCGAGCACCCGTCGACGGGTATGGCTCAGCGCAGGAGGAGGTGAAAAGAAGGGTGCGGAAAAGGGGCTTCGAAAAGCCCTATCGCATTCGCTTGCTCACGAGACTGCTCCCTTGAGGACCAGGACCCCAGGGATGCGCCACTCGAAATGAGTGCGCAGGGGTCCGCGCTTGCCGTAGACCTCGCTGCCTACGGCCTGGTCTTCACCCGGGGCACCCCGCCACGGACGGAGGGTTGCCGGACAGTCGGCCGGGGCCTCATGACTGTCGCTCATGACCTGGTACAGCATCTTGCCACACGATCTTCGACGCGCAAGGCGCAGTCCAGGATCCGGACTGCGCCTCGCGTCACATCACGTACGGCTCAGGCGTTGCTGGCCGCCACCCACCGCTCCAGGACCCGCTTGGCGGCCCCGGAGTCGATGGCCTCGGCCGCCTTCTCCATTCCGGCGCGCAGCTGGTCCGCGAGGGTTCCGTCGCCCGGCGAGAGAGCCACCAGCGCGGCCGCCGAGTTCAGCAGCACCGCGTCCCGTACGGGGCCGGTCTCGCCGTTCAGCAGCCGTCGGGCGACCTCCGCGTTGTACGAGGGGTCGCCGCCGCCGAGCGCCTCGACGGGGACGAGGGCGAGGCCGGTGTCGCGCGGGTCGAAGGACTCCTCGCGCACCTTGCCGTCCCTGACTACCCAGACGTGGGAGGTGGCGGTGGTCGTCAGCTCGTCCAGGCCGTCGTCACCCCGGAAGACGAGCGAGGAGTTGCCGCGCTCGGCGAGGACGCCGGCCACGATGGGCGCCATACGGGGGTCCGCGACGCCGACGGCCTGCGCCTTCACCCGGGCGGGGTTGGTGAGCGGGCCAAGGGCGTTGAACGTCGTACGGATGCCCAACTGGCCGCGTGCGGCGGCCACATGACGCAGCGCCGGATGGAACTTCACGGCGAAGCAGAAGGTGATCCCGGCCTCCTCGGCGACCTCGGCGACCCGCTTCACGCTCAGGTTCAGGTTGACGCCGAGCTTCTCCAGTACGTCGGAGGAGCCGGACGCGGAGGACGCGGCGCGGTTGCCGTGCTTGACGACCTTGGCGCCCGTGCCGGCCACGACGATCGCCGACATGGTGGAGATGTTGACGGTCTTTGCGCCGTCGCCCCCCGTTCCGACGATGTCGACGGTCTCGCCCGGCACCTCGATCACGTTCGCGTGCTCGTACATCGTCCGGACGAGCCCGGTGATCTCCTCGACGGTCTCGCCCTTGGCGCGCAGCGCGACCATGAAGCCGGCGATCTGGGCGTCGGTCGCCTCACCGCGCAGGATGCGGTCCATCGCCCAGGCGGTGTGGTCCGCGCTCTGGTCACGGCCGTCGAGGAGGCCGTTCAGCACCTCGGGCCAGGAACGGCCCGCCGCGATATCGCCTCCAGCGGGGGTCACAGCACTCATTGCCGCTCCTGGGTTCGTAGACACGTACAAGCTGGGTCCACCCTATCCAGGGCCGCGGACGGCAAAGAGCCCCGTCCATGAACTGGACGGGGCTCCTGCCGTGGCGATCAGTACCGCTGGGCGGGGATCAGTGGTGGCCGTGGCCGCTCGTGATCTCCTTGTACTCCTCGACGGTGGGCTTGGGGATCTGGTTGTTCTCCCCGTAGTAGCCCTTGCTGAGCTTGGCGCGCAGCTTCTGCGTGCCGCTCACCTTGCGCTCGACACCGTTCTCGTCGACCGTCGGGCCGATCTCGGCGGGCCGGTACTGCTCGTGCGCGGTGAGGGTGTGCAGCGCGTCCTGGCTGAGCGGCTCGTGGATCTCGACGAACTCACCGTGCGGCAGGCGCTTGATGATGCCCGACTCACGGCCGTGCAGCACCTTGTCGTGGTCGCGACGCTGGAGGCCGAGGCAGATCCGCTTGGTGGCGATGAACACGAGCACCGGTACGACGAAGAACGCGATCCGGACGAACCAGGTGATCGAGTTGATCGACAGGTGGAAGTGCGTGGCCCAGAGGTCGTTGCCACCACCGACGAGCAGGACGAAGTACCAGCTGATCCACGCGGCACCGAAGGCCGTGCGGGTCGGGACGTTGCGCGGGCGGTCCAGGATGTGGTGCTCGCGCTTGTCGCCGGTGACCCAGGACTCGATGAACGGGTAGACCGCGATCGCGACCAGGACCAGCGGGAAGATCATCAGCGGGATGAACACGCCCAGGACGAGCGTGTGACCCCAGAGGTTGATCTCCCAGCCCGGCATGACACGGATCAGGCCCTCGGAGAAGCCCATGTACCAGTCGGGCTGGGCGCCGGTGGACACCTGGTCCGGACGGTAGGGACCCATGGCCCAGATCGGGTTGATCGAGGCGATCGCCGCGATGACCGCGATGACACCGAAGACCAGGAAGAAGAAGCCTCCGGCCTTGGCCATGTAGACCGGCAGCAGCGGCATGCCGACGACGTTCTTGTTGGTCTTTCCGGGGCCCGCGAACTGCGTGTGCTTGTGGTAGAAGACCAGGATCAGGTGGCCGACGACCAGGCCGAGCATGATGCCCGGCAGCAGCAGTACGTGGATCGAGTAGAAGCGGGCCACGAAGTCGCCGCCCGGGAACTCTCCGCCGAAGAGGAAGAACGACAGGTACGTGCCGACGATCGGCACGGACAGGACCGCGCCCTCCATGAAGCGGACACCGGTGCCGGAGAGCAGGTCGTCCGGGAGCGAGTAACCGGTGAAGCCGGTGAACATGCCCAGGACGAACAGCAGGAAGCCGAACAGCCAGTTGACCTCACGGGGCTTGCGGAACGCACCCGTGAAGAACACGCGCATCATGTGCACGAACATGCCGGCGAGGAAGATCAGCGCCGCCCAGTGGTGGATCTGCCGGATCAGCAGACCACCGCGCACCTCGAAGGAGATGTGCATGGTCGAGTTGAACGCCTCGGACATCAGCTGACCCTGCAACGGGACGTAGCTGCCGTCGTACACCACCTCGTTCATCGAGGGGTGGAAGAACAGCGTCAGGTACACACCCGTGAGGATGATGATGATGAAGCTGTAGAGGCAGACCTCACCCAACATGAACGACCAGTGGTCGGGGAAGATCTTGCGCATGTTGGACTTGGCCAGGGAGTAGATCCCCAGACGGCCGTCGGCCCAGTCGGCCACCCGCTCACCGGCGGGCGCCTTCTCGCGCGAACGCGAGTCGGAGGTGGTGGTAGTGCTCATCCGCGCTCCCAGAATGCAGGACCGACGGGCTCTTCGAAGTCGCCGAGCGCCTCGAGGTAGCCGTCTGCGTTCACACCGATGCGCAACTGCGGCAGGGCGTGACCGGCCGGGCCGAAGATCACTCGGGCACCGTCGGAGAGGTCGAAGGTGGACTGGTGGCACGGGCAGAGGACGTGGTGCGTCTGCTGCTCGTACAGGGAGATCGGGCAACCGACGTGGGTGCAGATCTTCGAGTAGGCCACGATTCCCTCGTGGGACCACTCGAGTTCCTTCTTGTCCTTGATGTTGTCCGGCTGGAGCCGGACGATCATCAGGGCAGTCTTGGCGATCTCCTTCTGGAAGTCCTCGTCGTGCTCCTCCAGGCCCTCGGGCTTGGCGAACGTCAGCGAACCGACCACGACGTCCGAGGCACGCAGCGGCTCGTTGGTGTTCATGTTGACGAGCAGCTTGCCCTTGGACCAGAGCGTGTGACGCAGCTTGGTGCCGGGCAGCGGGCCGAGGTCGCGCAGCAGCATGACGCCGGAGAGCGGGAACAGGGCCAGCGCGCCGAACATCGTGTTGCGGATCAGCTTGCGGCGGCCGAGCGCCGACTCCCTTGCGCCGTCCCTGAAGTCGGCCATGACCTTGGCCTTGACCTCGGGCGGGGCCTCGATCGGGTGACGCTCGTCCGCGATCTCCACGTCGGACATCAGGGTGCGGGCCCAGTGGACCGCCCCCGCGCCGATGGTGAAGAGCGCGATACCGAGGGTCATTCCCAGCGCGAAGTTCAGCGCGCTGATGTGCCCGATCGGGAAGACGTAGATCGCCTTGTCGTTCGGGATCGCCACGTACGAGGCGATGAAGCCCACGGTGGCCAGCATCGACAGCGTGAACAGGAAGGCGACGACGCGCTCGGAGCGCTTGGCGGCCTCCTCGTCGATGTCCTGGACGCGGTGCTCGTGGGGCGGCAGGCCGGGGTTGGCGAACGGGTTCTTCTCGTCCGCGACGGCGACCGTGCCGTGACCGTGCTCGTCGTCCTGCGCTACCGGCAGGTTCTCTTCTGGAATCTCTTGGCTACTCATGACTTCTTGGCCTTTGCGGTCCGAGCGGCGACCCAGACGGCGACGGCGATCAGGGCGCCGAGGCCGAAGATCCAGGCGAACAGTCCCTCGCTGACCGGTCCGAGACCGCCCAGCTCGAGGCCGCCGGGGCTCTCGGTGTCGTCACCGTTGACCGCGTCGAGGTACGCGATGATGTCCTTCTTGTTCTTCTCCGACAGCGTCGTGTCGGGGAAGGACGGCATGTTCTGCGGGCCGGTCTGCATGGCCTCGTAGATGTGCTTCGGGTCCACACCTTCAAGGTCCGGCGCGAACTTGCCGTGGGTCAGCGCACCGCCCTTGCCGGTGAAGTTGTGGCACTGCGCGCAGTTGGTGCGGAAGAGCTCGCCGCCCTTGGCGATGTCCGCGCCCTCCGGGCTGACCTGGTTCTTCGTCGGAACCGAGGGACCGGCGCCGAGCGAGGCGATGTACGCCGCGAGCTGGTCGATGTCGGCCTGCGAGTAGATGACCTTCTTCTTCGGCACCTGGGCACCGGGCTGCTGGGCCGGCATACGGCCGGTGCCGACCTGGAAGTCGACCGCCGCGGCGCCGACCCCCACCAGGCTCGGCCCGTCGGAGGTGCCCTGACCGCCGGTTCCGTGGCAGGTTGCGCAGCCCACGGAGTAGATCTTCTTGCCCTCGTCGATGGCGAGGGACTGGGCGGTGTCATCGGCCTGCGCCTTGCTCGCGGGTGCGAACGCGGCGTACAGCCCCCCTGTGCATGCCAGCGCGAGGAGTAGGACGACGACCGCCGCCAGCGGATGGCGTCGTCGTGCGGAGAGCTTTTTCACGGATTACCCCGGTGTCAGGATCTTCTGCGTCGGTGCTTCTGGATGTTTCGGGCGGTTCGCCCGATTACTTGATCATGTAGATCGTGGCGAAGAGGCCGATCCAGACCACATCGACGAAGTGCCAGTAGTAGGACACGACGATGGCGGCGGTTGCCTGCTCATGGGTGAACCTCTTGGCCGCGTACGTCCTGCCGAGGACGAACAGGAAGGCGATGAGGCCGCCGGTCACATGCAGACCGTGGAAGCCGGTGGTCAGGTAGAACACCGAGCCGTACGGGTCGGAGGAGAGCGAGAGCCCGTCCTTCTTGACCAGTTCGGTGTACTCGAAGACCTGACCGCCGATGAAGATCGCACCCATGATGAAGGTGACGATGAACCAGCCCCGGAGCTTCTTCACATCCCCGCGCTCGGCGGCGAACACGCCGAGCTGGCAGGTCAGGGAGGAGAGCACCAGGATCGTGGTGTTCGTCGCGGAGAACGGGAAGTTCAGGCTGGACGCCATTTCCTTCCAGTGATCCGGCCCGGTCACCGATCGCAGGGTGAAGTACATCGCGAAGAGGGCCGCGAAGAACATCAGCTCGGAACTCAGCCAGATGATGGTTCCGACGCTGGTGAGGTTCGGCCGATTGACCGACGGGTGCGCGTGCCCTGTTTCTACTGTCGTTGCTGTCGCCACGACCGACATTATGTCGGTCGCTTATCCCGCCCTCACCCCGGGGGGTGCCGTTCGGAGTGTCCGCGGCGTGTGTCCTGCCCGTATGGCCCATCGAAGCCCTGTCCGAACCGTGGTTGACGAGGTGTCCGGAGGAGTAGCATCCGCGCATCGGTTCACGCCCGTACGACGCCAAAGTCGCGGAAACTGTGTCTTCTAGATGCGCGGAGGAACAATGCAGCCGACCGCCACGGTGCTGGTCTACAGCGACGACTCCAACACCCGGGAGCAGGTACGGCTCGCGACGGGCCGCAGGCCGGCCGCCGACGTGCCTCAGGTCGAGTTCATCGAGTGCGCGACACACGCAGCCGTCATCAAGGAACTGGACCGGGGCGGCATCGACGTCTGCGTCCTGGACGGGGAGGCCGCTCCGATGGGCGGAATGGGCGTCTGCCGCCAGATCAAGGACGAGATCTTCAACTGCCCGCCCGTGCTCGTCCTCATCGGCCGCCCGCAGGACGCCTGGCTGGCCACGTGGAGCCGTGCGGACGCCGCGGTGACCTTGCCGGTCGATCCGGTGGAGTTCGCGGCCTCCTTGGCCTCTCTGCTCCGTCAGAGGGCGGCGCTGAGCGCCTGAGGGTTCGGGACTGCCCGCCGTCCGGCGACCGCGGGCAGTCTTTGGTTGCTCGCGCCGTTCCCCGCGCCCCTTGCGGGGCGCCTCAGACACTCTCCGGCCTCAGGCGGGCCCTGTCCGCCGGGCTGGGACCGTCCGGCGTGCCCTTCAGGAGGGCGCTGCCGGTGCGCCATTTCTTCCAGCCGAGGTTCCAGTCGCCGAAGCCGTTGCCGAACGGGTCCATCGTGTCGCCGTTGGAGTTGACGACCTTCACGATGTCGCCCTCGCGGACGTGGTCGAAGAACCACTCGGCGTCACTGGTGCTCATCCCGGTGCAGCCGTGGCTGACGTTGGCGTACCCCTGCTCGCCCACGGACCAGGGCGCGGCGTGCACGTATTCGCCGCTCCAGGTCACGCGGGTGGCGTAGTACACGGGCAGGTCGTACGAGTCGGAGCTGCCCTCGGCGATGCCGATGCTGGTACCGCGCATCCGTACGAAGTACTCCTTGCCCAGTACGACCTTGACGCCGTTGCGGGTCTCGAAGCCGGGCTTGCCGGTGGTGACGGGGATCTCGTTGATCTCCTTGCCGTTCTTGTAGACGGTCATGGAGTGCGAGGACGCGTCCGTCACCGCGATGAGGCGGTCGCCGATGGTGAGCTTCAGGGGCTTCACGTCGGCGCCCCAGAGCCGTTCGGCGACCTTGACGCCCGAGAGGTTACTGTGCGCCAGGACGGTGGAGTTGGCGGGCCAGTAGTCCTTGGGGCGGTAGTGCAGCGTCTTGTCGTCCACCCAGTGCCAGGCGCCCTCCACGGCGGGCGTCGAATCGACGCGCAGGGCGCGCTCCACGACGGCCCGGGCGGCCTTGTCCTTGACGGGGGCGCTGAGTTCGGCGGTGACGGGCTGGCCGACGCCGTACTTGCCCTTCTGCGGCCCGAACGTCACCTTCAGGCGCTTCTTGGTCTTCGGGGTGCTGGTGCCGAAGGTGACGACCTTGCGGCCGGGGGCGCCGTCGTCGTCCTCCGTGCTCACCCGCACCGTGTAGCGGGCGCCGGCGGCGAGCGGGGAGGTGCTGTGCCAGCGGCCCCCGTCTGCGGCGAGTTCGCCCGCCACGTACCGCCCGGTCGCGTCCGTGGCCGTCACGTCGGTGATGCGCCCGTCGTCGCCCTCGGTGGTGATCTCCAGGGGCTTGTCGGGGTCGACCTTCTTCCCGCCGCCGGTGGGGCTGTTGAAGGAGATCTGACCTGCCGCGTCGTACGGCTTGGCCGACAGGGGTTGGCCGCCCGAGCCGCAGGCGGTGGCGCCCGCGCCGAGGGCGACGACCAGCGTGGTGCAGCTGACGACCGTGCGGATTCGCGGTGAGTGGCTCATGGACTCACGCTATGGAGCTTCGTCAGCACCGGCGCGGTGGGTAACTCGGACGAGGGACAGCGTGTGTGGCAAAAGAGGGAGCCCGGACCCTCCTGACGGAGTGTCCGGGCTCCAGAGCGCTCAGCGCGTGCTACTGGGTGCGGTTCTCACCGCGGTAGTACTCGAAGACCCAGCCCCACAGGCCGATCATGATGACCGGTGCCGAGAAGTACATCAGCCACCAGCCGAAGATGACGCCCATGAAGGCGAGCGCACCACCGATGCCGAGGGCCAGCGGCTGCCAGCTGTGCGGGCTGAAGAAGCCCACCTCACCGGCGTCGTCCGCGACGTCGGCCTCCTTGTTGTCCTGGGCACCGGCGTCGACACGCTGGGCCGTGAAGGACAGGTAGAAGCCGATCATGACGCTCAGGCCGAAGCCCAGGAAGAGCGCCGTGGTGCCGGCAGGCTCCTTCGACCACACGCCGTAGACGATCGCCATGGCGAGGATGAAGACGGCCAGCCAGATGAACATCTTGCCCTGGATCTTCACTTGCCGGCCTCCTTGCCACCCGCGAGGGCGCCGGCACCGTGGCCGCTGAGCTCAAGCTGCTCCATGGCGACGATCTCCGGGTGATGAAGATCGAACGCCGGGGATTCGGAGCGGATCCGGGGCAGCGTGAGGAAGTTGTGCCGCGGCGGCGGGCACGAGGTGGCCCACTCCAGCGAACGGCCGTAGCCCCACGGGTCGTCGACCTCGACCTTCTTGCCGTACTTGGCCGTCTTCCACACGTTGTAGAGGAACGGCAGGATCGACAGGCCGAGCAGGAACGAACAGATCGTCGAGATCGTGTTCAGGGCGGTGAAGCCGTCGGCCGCGAGGTAGTCCGCGTACCGGCGCGGCATACCCTCCGCGCCCAGCCAGTGCTGGACGAGGAACGTGCCGTGGAAGCCCACGAACAGCGTCCAGAAGGTGATCTTGCCCAGACGCTCGTCGAGCATCTTGCCGGTCATCTTCGGCCACCAGAAGTGGAAGCCGGAGAACATCGCGAACACCACGGTGCCGAAGACCACGTAGTGGAAGTGCGCCACCACGAAGTACGAGTCCGAGACGTGGAAGTCCATCGGGGGCGACGCCAGGATGACACCGGTCAGACCACCGAAGGTGAAGGTGATCAGGAAGCCGGTCGCCCAGAGCATCGGTGTCTCGAAGGACAACGAGCCCTTCCACATCGTTCCGATCCAGTTGAAGAACTTCACGCCCGTTGGCACGGCGATGAGGAACGTCATGAAGGAGAAGAACGGGAGCAACACGCCGCCGGTGACGTACATGTGGTGAGCCCACACCGTCACGGAGAGACCGGCGATCGCGATGGTGGCGCCGATCAGGCCCATGTAACCGAACATCGGCTTGCGCGAGAACACCGGGATCACTTCGGAAATGATCCCGAAGAAGGGCAAGGCGATGATGTACACCTCTGGATGGCCGAAGAACCAGAAGAGGTGTTGCCATAGCAGGGCCCCGCCATTGGCGGCGTCGAACACATGCGCACCGAACTTGCGGTCCGCCTCCAGGGCGAACAGCGCGGCAGCCAGGACCGGGAAGGCCAGCAGCACCAGTACGGCGGTGAGCAGCACGTTCCACACGAAGATCGGCATGCGGAACATGGTCATGCCGGGCGCACGCATGCAGATGATGGTGGTGATGAAGTTGACCGCACCGAGGATCGTGCCGAAGCCGGAGAAGGCCAGACCCATGATCCACATGTCGGCGCCGATGCCCGGCGAGCGGACCGCGTCCGACAGCGGGCTGTAGGCGAACCAGCCGAAGTCGGCCGCACCCTGCGGGGTGAGGAAGCCGCCCACCGCGATCAGCGAGCCGAACAGGTACAGCCAGTAGGCGAACATGTTCAGCCGCGGGAACGCCACGTCGGGCGCGCCGATCTGCAGCGGCATGATCCAGTTCGTGAAACCGGCGAACAGAGGCGTCGCGAACATCAGCAGCATGATCGTGCCGTGCATCGTGAACGCCTGGTTGAACTGCTCGTTCGACATGATCTGCGTGCCCGGGCGCGCCAGCTCAGCGCGCATGAGCAGCGCCATGACGCCACCGATGCAGAAGAACGCGAAGGACGTGACCAGGTACAGCGTGCCGATCGTCTTGTGGTCGGTGGTGGTGAGCCACTTGACCACGACGTTGCCGGGCTGCTTGCGCCGTACCGGCAGCTCGTTCTCGTACGAGTCTTCGGCCGCGGCACCCTGAGGTTCGTTGAGGATGCTCACAGGTTGTTCGTCTCCCGGTTCTTCTCGTGGCCCGTCTGCTCAATGCCGGCCGGGACGTAACCGGTCTGTCCCTGCTTCGCGAGCTTGGCGAGGTGAGCCTCGTAAGCCTCGGGAGAGACGACCTTCACGTTGAAGAGCATCCGGGAGTGGTCGACGCCGCAGAGCTCGGCGCACTTGCCCAGGAAGGTGCCCTCGTGGTTGGGGGTCACCTGGAAGGAGTTGGTGTGGCCCGGGATGACGTCCTGCTTCATCAGGAACGGCACCACCCAGAAGGAGTGGATGACGTCACGCGAAGTGAGGACGAAGCGGACCGTCTTGCCCTTGGGGAGCCAGAGGGTCGGACCCGGGTTGTGCGTGTCCGGATTGCGCTCGCCGGGCGTGCCGACCTCGTAGACACCGCCGGCGTTCGCCGGGAAGTCCTTCTTGAACCGGTCCGGAATCGCGTCCAGGTTCTTGTCTGTCTTGGCGTCACCGGTGGAACCGTCGACGTTCGCGATGTAGTTGAAGCCCCAACTCCACTGGTAGCCCACGACGTTCACAGTGACGTCGGGCTTCTTGGAGAGATCGAGGAGCTTCGACTCGTCGCGTGCCGTGAAGTAGAAGAGCACCGAGACGATGATGAGCGGGACCACCGTGTACAGCGCCTCGATGGGCATGTTGTACCGGGTCTGCGGGGGAACTTCGATCTTCGTGCGGCTGCGCCGATGGAAGATGGTCGCCCACAGGATCAGGCCCCAGACCAGCACGCCGGTGGCGAGCGCGGCCGCCCACGATCCCTGCCACAGGGAGAGGATCCGGGGAGCCTCCTCCGTGACCGGGGTGGGCATACCAAGGCGGGGAAAGTCCTTGTATGTGCAACCGGTGGCGGTCGCCAGGACCAGGCCCGCAGTCATTGCCTGCAGCAGCTTCCGCCGCATCGGGCGCCGCGGCGAGCGGTCGGAGCCGTTGGGACTCACGTAGCGCCTTCCCGAGAGTCTCGCCCGCGCTGGTTGGCTGCGGCCTCGCTGGTCGGTCGCCGCCCTGCGTCGGGCAGGGGTTTGGATGTTTATGCGGACCAAACCCTACTGGACGCAATTTGGGGTCGCGCGGGGAGGGTGCCCAACGCGCCGCCGGACACCCCGAAGGGATGCTGTTCTGCTGGTACGGGCTTCCACGGCCCTCCGGAATGCCCCGCTCCGTACGCCTTCTGACGGCCCTTCCGGAGCAGGAGTTAGCGTGGTCGTGTGTCCTACTTCGACGCGGCGTCCGCCGCCCCGCTCCACCCCGTCGCCCGGCAGGCCCTGCAGGCCTCGCTCGACGAGGGGTGGGCAGACCCCGCCCGCCTCCACCGCGAGGGGCGGCGGGCCCGGCTGCTGCTCGACGCGGCGCGCGAGGCGGCCGCCGACGCGGTGGGCTGCCGCCCCGACGAACTGGTCTTCACACCCTCGGGCACACGGGCGGTGCACTCCGGGATCTCGGGTGCATTGGCGGGCCGTCGGCGCGTGGGACGCCACCTGATCGTGTCATCGGTCGAACACTCTTCGGTGCTCCATTCGGCGGACGCGCACGAGGCGGAGGGCGGGACGGTGACGCGGGTCGCCGTGGACCGCGCCGGCGCCGTCGCCCCCGGCGCGTTCGCCGCCGCCCTGCGCCCGGACACCGCGCTCGCCTGTCTCCAGTCCGCCAACCACGAGGTGGGCACGGAGCAGCCGGTGGCCGAGACCGCCGCCGCGTGCCGGGCGGCGGGGGTGCCGCTGCTCGTGGACGCGGCACAGTCGCTGGCCTGGGGACGCGTCGAGGGCGACTGGTCCCTGCTCACGGCGAGTGCGCACAAATGGGGCGGGCCGCCGGGTGTGGGGCTGCTCGTCGTACGCAAAGGGGTGCGGTTCGCACCTCAAGGGGCCGTGGACGAGCGGGAGTCGGGGCGGGCGGCCGGGTTCGAGAACATTCCCGGGATCGTGGCCGCCGCCGCGTCGCTGCGCGCGGTGCGGGCCGAGGCGGCCGGGGAGGCCGCGCGGCTGCGGGAACTGACGGAGCGGATCCGTGTACGGGTGCCCGAGCTGGTCGGGGACGTGGAGGTGGTCGGCGATCCGGACCGCCGCGTACCCGGAATCGTCACCTTCTCCTGTCTCTATGTCGACGGGGAGACACTGCTGCACGAACTGGACCGCGAGGGCTTCTCGGTCTCGTCCGGTTCGTCCTGTACGAGCAGCACGCTGACGCCCAGCCATGTGCTGAAGGCGATGGGGGTGCTGAGCGAGGGCAACGTCCGGGTGTCGCTGCCGCCGGGGACGCCGGCGGAGGACGTCGACCGCTTCCTCTCGGTCCTGCCGGGCGCGGTGGCGGCCGTCCGGGAGAAGCTGGGGGCACCGGCGTCGCCCTCGGTGGCGGCCGCGGGCGAGGACGTGCTCGTCGTCGACGCCCTCGGCAGGCGCTGCCCCATCCCGGTGATCGAGCTGGCCAAGGTCATCGGGGACGTGCCGGTGGGCGGCATCGTCCGCGTCCTGTCGGACGACGAGGCGGCACGGCTGGACATCCCCGCGTGGTGCGAGATGCGGGGGCAGGAGTACGTCGGCGAGGAGCCGGCGGACCACGGCTGTGCCTACGTGGTCCGCCGGGTGTCCTGAGCCCGTGTCACGTTCCCGGCCGGGGACCCGACACGGGCGCCGGGCTACGCCAGGTGGGTGCGGACCTCGGCCGCGGCCTCGTGGCCGTACGCCTTGGTGAAGCGGTCCATGAAGTGGGCGCGGCGCAGCCGGTACTCCTGCGTGCCGACCGTCTCGATGACCAGCGTGGCGAGCATGCAGCCGACCTGGGCGGCGCGCTCCAGCGAGACGCCCCAGGACAGGCCGGAGAGGAAACCCGCGCGGAACGCGTCGCCGACGCCGGTCGGCTCGACCTTGCGCTCCTCCTCGGGGCAGCCGACCTCGATCGGGTCCTCGCCGGACCGCTCGATGCGTACGCCCCGGGCTCCGAGGGTGGTGACGCGGTGGCCGACCTTGGAGAGGATCTCGGCGTCGTTCCAGCCGGTCTTGGACTCGATGAGCCCCTTCTCGTACTCGTTGGAGAAGAGGTACGTCGCGCCGTCCAGCAGTATCCGGATCTCCTCACCGTTCATCCGGGCGATCTGCTGCGAGAAGTCGGCGGCGAAGGGGATCGCGCGGGAGCGGCACTCCTCGGTGTGGCGGAGCATCGCCTCCGGGTCGTCCGCGCCGATGAGGACGAGGTCGAGGCCGCCGACCCGGTCCGCGACCGCCTTGAGCTCGATCAGGCGGGCCTCGCTCATCGCGCCCGTGTAGAACGAGCCGATCTGGTTGTGGTCGGCGTCCGTGGTGCACACGAAGCGCGCGGTGTGCAGCACCTCTGAGATGCGGACGGACCCGGTGTCGACGCCGTGCCGGTCAAGCCAGGCGCGGTACTCGTCGAAGTCGGAGCCCGCGGCACCGACCAGGATCGGCGAGGTGCCCAGCTGGCCCATGCCGAAGGCGATGTTCGCGCCGACCCCGCCCCGGCGCACGTCGAGGTTGTCGACCAGGAAGGAGAGGGAGACCGTGTGCAGCTGGTCCGCGACCAGCTGGTCGGCGAAACGGCCGGGGAAGGTCATGAGGTGGTCGGTGGCGATGGAGCCGGTGACTGCGATACGCACGGCGGGGACACGCTCCTGCGAGGCGAGGGGATTGACAGTTCACGCTATCGGGTCCGGGCCGGGCTCAGAAGTGGCCGAAACTACCCGATAGTAGATCTTTCTTCGTGGTGCCTGACGTGCATACGGTGCCGGTATGACGAACCTCAAGGTCCACGGCACCGCCCCGCTCGACCTCGAAGGCGGCCTCGCGGCGCTGCGCGGCGACTGCGCCCGGATGGTCCCGCACTGGACCGCACCCGACCGGATCATTCCCCTTCCGGTGTCCCCCTCACTCATCCACGGCGTCACCGTGCCGCCCAGGTCGGCCCGTCTGCTGGACGCGATGTCGGAGTACGGCGACTGACAGCGCGTTTCGAGGGAACCGTGCGCTCCCCCGCTGCGTCCCATCGCTGTCCCCCGTAAAGGGGATGCGGTGTACGACCCTTCAGTGCCCTGCTTTTGACAGGGGCGGGTCATCACCAGGACAGCGGTGAAGGCGAAGGAGCGATGCGGTGAGTACCGAGCGACCCGACAACGAGGCGACCGATCCGGCCGAGGACGCCGAGACGGCCAAGCCGCGCCGGCGGCATTCCCCGGTGGCCGTCGTCTCGGTCGCGGCCGCGGTTTTGCTGGTCGGGGGCGGCGGGGCGTACTTCGCCACGACCGCCGCCGGCAACGGCACCGACCGCAACGGCGCAGCCAGGACCCCCGGCGGCGACGGCACTCCCCCGCCGCTCGCCCTCGACGGCTACACCGAGGGCGGCGGCCCCGGGATCGCGGTCGGCGAGCCCAACCCCTACGGCGCGACCTATCACGCGGACGGCAAGCTGCCCGGCGGCCCGGACTCGGCGCCGGTGTACTGGTCGAAGGGTGAGGTCACCAAGGCCGAGGTGGCGCGTCTCGCCAAAGCCCTCGCCGTGACCGGCACGCCGACGCTGACCGGCGAGGTGTGGAAGGTCGGGCCCACCAAGGACGGCGCGGGGCCGAGCCTGCAGGTGAACAAGCGGGCCCCGGGCACCTGGACCTTCAACCGCTACGCGCCCGGGACCGACAACTGCAAGAGCACCACCGTGTGCGCGAACGACCCCGCCGCCCCGTCCGCCCACGCGGTGAGCGAGGCGGCCGCGAAGAAGGCGGCCGCCCCCGTCCTGAAGGCGGTCGGCCAGGACGACGCGAAGCTGGACGCGAGCCAGCTCATGGGCGCGATCCGGGTGGTGAACGCGGACCCGCAGGTCGGCGGCCTGCCCACCTACGGCTGGACGACCGGGATCCAGGTCAACGCGCAGGGTGAAGTCACCGGCGGCAGCGGCCAGTTGAAGGCACCGGTCAAGGGCGACACATATCCCGTCGTCAGCGCGCAGAAGACGCTGGACCTGATGAACGGGAGCGGGGCCGCGGCACCGGGCGGCGGACGCAAGGGGCCCGGCGGCTGCGCCAGTCCCGTACCGCTGAAGGACAAGGACGAGATGCCGTGCGAGCACTCGACGCGGGCACCGGCGGCGGAGTCATTGAGCGTGCAGAAGGCGACGTTCGGGCTCGCGTCGCACTTCGTGGACGGGCGCCAGACGCTGGTGCCGTCCTGGCTGTTCGAGGTGCGGACGAAGGGCGCCGAGGACAGCTTCACGGTGACGCGTCCGGCGGTCGACCCGCGGTACCTGACCTCGACGCAGCCCTCGCAGGGGCCGACCGGGACGCCGAGCCCGCGGCCGACCGGACCGAGCGGGAAGCCCAGTACGGCGCCGAAGGCGCAGGACGTCAAGGTCATCGGCTACACCGTCGACGGCAAGAAGCTCACCGTGAACTTCTGGGGCGGGATGTGCTCCGAGTACGCGGCCTCGGCGGACGAGAGCTCCAAGAAGGTGGAGGTCACCGTGACCGACACGCCGCAGTCGGGCAAGGTCTGCATCATGATCGCCAAGGTCTTCCACCGGACGGTGCAGCTGGACGCCCCGCTCGGCGACCGCAAGGTCGTGGGGTCGGACGGCAAGGGGATCCAGGAGGGGAAGGAAGCCGGGGCCGAGGCGAGGTCGGCACAGCCGCGGTAGCGAACGGGACCCGGGTGGCACGGGCCGCCGCCCGGGGCGGTGTCCGCGCATGCACGACACGACGCACAAAGCACGACCCACGACACGACGAAGGCGGGGGTCCCGATCATCCGGGACCGCCGCCTTCGAGTGTTCCGCGTCCCGGCCGCGAGTGGGCCGGGAGGTTCGGCTAGCTGAAGGAGTCGCCGCAGGCGCAGGAGCCCGTCGCGTTCGGGTTGTCGATCGTGAAGCCCTGCTTCTCGATGGTGTCCACGAAGTCGATGGACGCGCCGCCCAGGTACGGGGCGCTCATGCGGTCGGTGACGACCTTGACGCCGTCGAAGTCCTTGACGACGTCACCGTCGAGGGAGCGCTCGTCGAAGAAGAGCTGGTAGCGCAGGCCGGAGCAGCCACCCGGCTGCACGGCGACGCGCAGCGCCAGGTCCTCGCGGCCTTCCTGGTCGAGCAGGGCCTTGACCTTGGCCGCGGCGGCGTCCGACAGGAGGATGCCGTCGCTCACGGTGGTGGTCTCGTCCGATACGGACATCTGCTTCTCTCCCGGGTTGTACGGAGACTGCTTGCCGACGGGTGCAACCGTCGGGGCCGCGGATTCATTCCGGGCCGAGCACGTGCTTTTCGGTTCTCCCTTCATGCTCGCACATACGCCTGGGCACGAACACCGGCCTGTGGACAACCCCACGGACAGCCGTCTGTCATCCGCCATTACGGCGACCGGGATTCACGTCACATCGACGCTATGGCCGTCGTCAAACTGACGTGAAGCGGTTATGATAGATAACGTCAATTCGACGAAAAGGCTTGACCCGCCGGATCGCCTCCCTGAACCGGCGAGCCGCAGAACAGAAAGGGTGCGTGTCGTGACCACCGCCCAGACCCAGGAGCTCGACGTACAGCCGACGCCCCTCGCCCTGCTGCTGCTCGGCCGTGAGGCCGACCCGAGGAGCGAGCGCGGCGTCGAGTGTCCCGGCGACCTTCCCTCGCCGTCCGACCCGGACCTGGTGGAGCGTGCCCGCGCGGCCAAGGAGAAGCTCGGCGACAAGGTCTTCGTGCTCGGCCACCACTACCAGCGCGACGAGGTCATCCAGTTCGCGGACGTCACGGGCGACTCCTTCAAGCTGGCCCGGGACGCGGCCGCCCGCCCGGAGGCCGAGTACATCGTCTTCTGCGGTGTGCACTTCATGGCGGAGTCCGCGGACATCCTGACGGGCGACGACCAGAAGGTGGTCCTGCCCGACCTCGCCGCCGGCTGCTCGATGGCCGACATGGCGACGGCCGAGCAGGTCGCCGAGTGCTGGGACGTGCTGACCGAGGCCGGCATAGCCGAGCAGGTCGTCCCCGTGTCGTACATGAACTCCTCCGCGGACATCAAGGCGTTCACCGGCAAGCATGGCGGCACCATCTGCACCTCGTCCAACGCGCAGCGCGCGCTTGAGTGGGCGTTCGAGCAGGGTGACAAGGTCCTCTTCCTGCCCGACCAGCACCTCGGCCGCAACACCGCCGTCCGCGACCTGGGCATGTCCCTGGAGGACTGCGTCCTCTACAACCCGCACAAGCCGAACGGCGGACTCACCGCCGAGCAGCTGCGCGACGCGAAGATGATCCTGTGGCGCGGCCACTGCTCGGTGCACGGCCGCTTCTCGGTGGAGTCGGTCGAGGACGTACGCGCCCGGATCCCCGGCGTGAACGTTCTCGTCCACCCCGAGTGCAAGCACGAGGTCGTCGCCGCCGCGGACTACGTCGGCTCCACGGAGTACATCATCAAGGCCCTGGAGGCCGCGCCCGCCGGCTCCAAGTGGGCCATCGGCACCGAGCTGAACCTCGTACGGCGCCTGGCGAACCGGTTCCCCGCCGAGGACAAGGAGATCGTCTTCCTCGACAAGACGGTCTGCTTCTGCTCGACCATGAACCGCATCGACCTCCCCCACCTGGTGTGGACCCTGGAGTCCCTCGCCGAGGGCAACCTGGTCAACCGCATCGAGGTCGACAAGGAGACCGAGGCGTTCGCCAAGCTCGCCCTTGAGCGGATGCTGGCGCTGCCGTAGCCGCGGCCCCCGGCGTCACCCCGGGACGGGCTTCCGCTCGGGGTGCGCGGGGTCGAGAGTGAACAGCGTGCCGTCGGGGCTCGGCACCACCAAGGCGCCCTTGTGGAGGAGGAGCGCCGGAAGGCCGCCGAGAGTGTCCACCCGGCCCGCGCGCGGGGTGGACTCCCACAGCGGCGTGCCCTTGCGGGCGTCGAGCGCGGCGACGCGTCCGCTGGCGCTGACGACGAACACACTGCGGCGCCCGTCGGCCACCGGTGCGCCCGGCTGCTCCAGCGTCGTCGCCGTCCACCACAGGCGCTTGCCGGTCACCGGGGAGACCGCTGTCACCCGGCCGCTGGAGGTGGCGAAGCAGAGCACACCGTGCACCAGAGCCATGCGCCCCTGCTGCTCCTGCGCCAGCTCGGTGGTACGGGCGCTGTCTTCGGCGGGGTCGACCAGTACCACCCGGGCGTACCCGTTGTCGTCCGCGGTCGCGGCGCTCGTACGCCGTTCGACGAAGACCAGGCGGCCGTCCAGGGCCCCGGCGTACGTCGCGTCGGCCGAGGGCGCGGATCGCAGTCGGCGCGCCGAGCCGTCGGACGGGTCGACGGAGAGCAGCAGCCGGTCCGCGCCGGATGCGCTGTGATAGTCGACGCAGTCCGCGTACAAGCGGTCGCCGTCGGCGAGGAACACGCAGCGATAGCCGGTCGGCATGGCCATCGTCCAGCGCTCGGTGCCGTCACGCGGGGAGCGGGCGGTCACGGCGAAGCCGTCGGGCGCGAGAACGAGGCCACCGAGGAGAACCGTGTCGGCGTACCGGTCCTGCACCGGCCGGGACCACAGCCGCCTGCCGCTGTCGGTGGCCAGGGCGGAGACGGTGGCCGTGGTGTCGTTGCCCGCGGCGTTCATGACCGACTCCCGCACGAGCAGCACGCCGTCGCGCACGGCGAGGACGAGAGCGCCGTAGTGGTCGAGGGGAGTGTCCCTGACCGCGGGGGCGGCCCGCCAGAGGGTCCGGCCGGTCGACGCGTCGACACGCACCGGCAGGACACCGTTGCCGGAGCAGTAGACGGACCCACCGCCCAGCACGCAGGTGGGCTGCGCCCCCGAACCGCTGCCGTCGGTGTTCGCCGCCTGCGCGTGCTTCACACCGTCGGCGGCGGTCGCGTACAGCGTGGTCTGCCAGGGTTGCCAGCCGGCCGGGACAGCCGCCCAGCGGGCGGCCGGTGCGCTCGGTGACGGGCCGGTCCCCACGGGATCGCCGCCCTTGAACGGTGTGAGGAAATAGGCCAGGAGCGCGGCCACGAGCACGCCGGCCACTCCGGCCGGCACCGCCAGCCGGCGGGCCCGGGTCCTGCGGGAGACAGGCCGGGGCCCGGCGGGGGCGGACGCCGGTCGGGGTCCCTCGAAGAGGGCGGCGGCCGGCGGAAGCGTCGGCTGCGGATCCGGATGGCGGTGGGGCACCGTGGGCGTCTCGCCCGGTGCCGGATCCGGCAGGGCCGTCGCGAAGGCGCGGGCGAGTTCGTCGAGTCCGGGGCGGGCGGCGGGCTCCTTGGCCAGACAGCGGGACACGACCTCGCGCAGCGGCACGGATACGGCATCCAGCACCGGTTCCTCGCTCATCACCCGGTACGCGGCCATATAGGGGCTGTCGGCGTCGAAGGGGCCATGGCCGGTGGCGGCAAACACCACCAGGGCGCCGAGCGAGAAGACGTCGGAGGCGGGCGCCACCGAGCGGGCGTCCACGAGCTGCTCGGGGGACATGAAGGGCGGGGTGCCCATCATGTGCCCGGTCTCGGTCAGCGCCTGGTTCTCCGCCGCGCGGGAGATGCCGAAGTCGATGACGCGGGGGCCGTCCTCGGCCATCAGGACGTTGGCCGGCTTCAGGTCGCGGTGCACGACTCCGGCCCGGTGGATGTCGCGCAGTGCTTCCACCAGCCCGAGGGCCAGACGCCGCAGTTCGGCGCCGTCCAGCGGGCCGCCGACCTGGATGCGGGCGGCCAGCGAGCGCCCGGGCACGTACTGGGTGGCCATCCAGGGCCGCTCGTCCTCCGGGTCCGCGTCCACGACCGGTGCGGTGAAGGCGCCGCTCACCTTGCGGGCGGCTGCGATCTCCTGCCGGAAGCGGGCGCGGAACACGGCGTCCGCGGCGTACTGGGCGTGCACCACCTTGACCGCGACCTCACGGCCCGACCGGGATCTCGCCCGGTAGACGACGCCCATGCCGCCGGCCCCGAGCCGGTCGACGATCCGGTACTCGCCGAGCGACTCGGGATCACCCTCGTACAGTGCCACCGCCCTGTCCCCCTCCTGCGCAGAGCAGTTCGAGATCACAGGATATGAAAGCCCTGTGCGGGAGGGGACACCGGTGCGGCTGGATCACAGGTCCGGCGGGATCAGACTCCCACCGGCTCCGACTCCGGCTCGTCGGAGGCGGACTTTGCCGGGGCGGGCACGCCCTTCTTCGCCGCACGCTTCTTCGCCCGGCGCTCCTTGCGCAGTTCGAGCATCGCGTAGAGCGTCGGGACGAGGAGCAGTGTCAGCAGGGTCGACGTGATCAGGCCGCCGATGACGACCACGGCGAGCGGCTGGGCGATGAAGCCGCCCTCGCCGGTGACGCCCAGCGCCATCGGGAGCAGGGCGAAGATCGTCGCCAGGGCTGTCATGAGGATGGGCCGCAGACGGTGACGGCCGCCCTCGACCACGGCCTCGACGACGCCGTAACCCTGCTTGCGGTACTGGTTGATCAGGTCGATCAGCACGATCGCGTTCGTCACCACGATGCCGATGAGCATCAGCATGCCGATCATCGCGGGCACGCCCATCGGCGTACCGGTGGCGACCAGCAGGCCGATCGCGCCCGTCGCCGCGAACGGGATCGAGACGAGCAGGATCAGCGGCTGGACGAGTGAGCGGAACGTCGCGACCAGGAGCATGAAGACGATCGCGATCGCCGCGAGCATGGCGAGACCGAGGTTCGCGAACGCGTCGTCCTGGTCGGAGGAGACCCCGCCGATCTTGGCACTCGCGCCGGCCGGCAGCTTCAGGGCGTCGAGCTTGGCCGTGAGGTCCGCGCTCACCGCGCCCGTGTTGTCGCCGGTCGGCTTCGCCGTGATCGTCGCGGCCCGCTGACCGTCGATCCGGGTCATCGAGACCGGGCCGTCCACCAGCTTCACGTCGGCGATGTCACCGAGCTTCGCCGCACCGAGCCGCAGGTCGCGCAGCTCCCGCAGCGTCGTGGCCGGCTTCGCCGCCTTGATGACGACGTCCCGCTCGGTGTCGTCCAGGATCGCCTTGCCGCTCGTGGTGCCCCGTACGGCCTCGGCGACGGCCGCACCGAGCGTGGCGTCGTTGTAACCGGCCGCCGCGGCCTTGGAGTTGGCCTTGACCGAGATGCGCGGCACGCTCTGCGCCAGGTCGCTGGTCACGTCCGTGACGTGGTCGAGCTCGGCGACCTCGTCGCGGACCTGGTCGGACGCCTTGCGCAGGACGTCCGCGTCGGCGGCCTTGACGACCACGCTGAGGTCCTGGTTGCCGAAGCCGTCACCGGCCGCGACCGTGGTCGTACCGACGCCGGAGAGCTTTGCGAGGCCGTCCTCGATCCGGTCCTGGACGTCGCCGGCGGACGCGGAGTCCTCCAGCATGACCTGGTACGAGGCCTGGTTGGTGTCCGTGCCGCCGCCGAAGGCCGCGAGGAAGCCGGAGGAGCCGATCGTGACCTGGTAGTCCTTCACGCCCTTGACGCCGCCGAGCATCCGCTCGATCTTCTTCGTCGAGGCGTCGGTCGCCGCCAGGCTGGTGCCCGGCTTCAACTCCTGCTTGACGGTGAGGACTTCCACGTCGCCCTGGTCGAAGAAGTTGGTCTTCAGCATCGATGCCAGACCACCGGTGCCGACCAGCACGGCGATCGCGATCGCGACGCTCGTCAGCCTGCGGCGGGTCGCGAAACGGAGCACCGGCACGTAGACGCGCTGGAGACGGCTGCGCGCCTCCTTCTCCTCCGCCGCGCGGCGCGCCTCATCGGCGTCTGCCGGGGTGCCCTTCGGGGCGCGCAGGAACCAGTACGACAGCACCGGCACGACCGTCAGCGAGACGAGCAGGGAGGCCAGCAGGGCCGCGGTGACGGTCAGGCTGAAGGAGCCGAACAGCTCGCCCACCATGCCGCCGGTGAGACCGATGGGCAGGAAGACCGCGACCGTGGTGAGGGTGGAGGAGGTGACCGCGCCCGCGACCTCGCGTACGCCGTTGAGGATGGCCTCCTCGCGCTCCTCGCCGTATCCGAGGTGGCGCTTGATGTTCTCCAGGACCACGATCGAGTCGTCGACGACGCGGCCGATCGCGATGGTCAGCGCGCCGAGCGTGAGCATGTTGAGGGAGAGGTCCCGCGTCCACAGGACGATCAGGGCCAGTACGACGGAGAGCGGGATGCTCACCGCCGTGACGAGCGTCGAGCGGACCGACGCCAAAAAGACCAGGATGACGAGGACCGCGAAGAGCAGGCCGAGCGCGCCCTCGGTGGTCAGGCCGTCGATGGACTTGGACACGGCCGGGCCCTGGTCGCTGACGACGGTGATCGCCGTCCCCGCCCCCAGGTCCTTGCGCAGGCCGGGCAGCTTGTCCCCGACCGCGTCGGAGATGGCGACCGCGCTGCCGTCGTGGTCCATGGTGACCATGACGGCGAGGCTCGGCTTGCCGTCCGTACGCGTGATGGAGTCGGCCTTGGCCTGCTCCTGCACGACGGCGGCGACGTCACCGAGGCGCACGGGCTTCTTGCCCGGGGCGCCGGTGACCATCAGGTCCTGGATCTGCTTCAGGGAGGTGAAGCCTCCGCCGACCTGGACGGTGCGGTTGGCGCCGGACTCGTCGAAGGAGCCGGCCGGGACGGTCGCGCCGCCCGCCTGGAGAGCCTGGCCGAGCGCGGCGGAGGTGAGACCCGCCTTCGCCGTCTTCTTCTCGTCGGGCGTGACGGTGACCTGGAGGTCGCGTACGCCGTCGACGGTGACCTGGCCGACCCCGTCGATGTCCTTCAGGGCGGGGACGACGGTGCGGTCGAGCCGGTCGGCCAGCGCCTGCTGGTCCTGGCCGGAGGTGACGGCGAGGACGACGGTCGGCATGTCGTCGGTCGAACCGGCGATGACCTGCGGGTCGACGTCGTCCGGGAGCTGGACACGGGCGCGGTTGACGGCCTGCTGGACGTCGGCGACAAGCTGCTTGGTGTCGTTGCCGTAGTCGAAGGACGCCATGATCACGGCGTTGCCCTCACTGGCCTTCGACGTGACGCCCGTGATGCCGTCGACCGACTCCAGGCTGTCCTCGATGGGCTCGACGACCTGCTTCTCGACCACATCGGGGGACGCACCCTGGTACGGCGCCAGCACGGACACCATGGGCAGTTCGATGGTCGGCAGCAGCTGCTGCTTGAGCTGGGGGATCGCTATCGCCCCGAACGCGAGCGCGACGATCGACATCAGCCCGATGAGGGCCCGTTGCGCGAGGCTGAATCTGGACAGCCAGGACATGGGTGGCGGATCTCTCTTCTGTGGTGTGAGCGGAGTCGAACGCACATGTGAGCGCTCGTCCTCACACCCTGAGCCATCCGCGGGTACCGATCCGTAGCCCCGAGGACCATTTCCTTATACGGCTCCTACTGCGGGCGCAGTACACCGCGGTGGAGCTCACTCCACCCTTGGACGGACCAGCCCGGACTCGTACGCGATCACGACCAGCTGGGCCCGGTCCCGGGCGCCCAGCTTCGACATGGCCCGGTTGACGTGCGTCTTCACAGTCAGCGGACTGACCTCCAGGCGCTCCGCGATCTCGTCGTTCGAGTGCCCGCCCGCGACCTGGACGAGGACCTCGCGCTCGCGGACCGTCAGCGCGTCGAGCCGCTCCGCGCGGGCGGGGTCCCGGCCGTCGTCGGCCGCGTCGCCCTGGGCGAGGAACTTGGCGATGAGCCCCTTGGTGGCCACCGGCGACAGCAGCGCCTCGCCGCCCGCCGCCACCCGGATCGCGTTCAGCAGCTCCTCGGGCTCGGAGCCCTTCCCGAGAAACCCGGAGGCACCGGCGCGCAGCGACTGCACCACGTACTCGTCGACCTCGAAGGTCGTCAGCATGACCACCCGTACGTGCGCGAGCCCCGGGTCGGCGCTGATCAGCCGGGTCGCGGCGAGCCCGTCGGTCCCCGGCATCCGGATGTCCATGAGTACGACGTCGGCGCGCTCCTCGCGGGCGAGCCGCACCGCCTGAGCGCCGTCCGAAGCCTCCCCCACGACCTCCATGTCGGGCTCGGAGTCGACGAGCACACGGAAGGCGCTGCGCAGCAACGCCTGGTCGTCGGCGAGCAGGACACGAATGGTCATGCGGGATCAGTCCCCCAGGGCAGGCGCGCGGTTCTTGACCGGAAGGATCGCATGGACGCGGAAACCGCCCCCGTACCGGGGAGCGGCGCTGCAGCTGCCGCCGAGCGCCGTGACCCGCTCGCGCATCCCGAGCAGCCCGTGCCCACCGCCGTCCTCGGGCACGTCGCCGTCGTCCCGCCCCGGCCCGCTGTCGAGCACGGTCACTTCCACGTTCGGTCCCACCCGTACGACGCTGACCTCGGCCTTCGCCTCCGCGCCCGCATGCTTTTGCACGTTGGTGAGGGCTTCCTGGATGACGCGGTAGGCGGCGAGGTCCACGGCGGCGGGGAGAGAGGTCCCGTGATCGGTGCGGGCGACCTCGACGGGCAGGCCCGCGTTGCGGAAGGTGTCGGCGAGGTCGTCGAGCCGGGCAAGCCCGGGGGCGGGTTCGGTGGGCGCCTCCGGATCCCCGCTCTGCCTCAACAGCCCCACCGTGGCCCGGAGTTCGTTGAGCGCCGACCGGCTGGCCTCCCGCACATGTGCGAGCGCCTCCTTCGCCTGGTCGGGCCGCTTGTCCATCACGTGGGCGGCCACTCCGGCCTGCACGTTGACGAGGGCGATGTGGTGCGCCACGACGTCGTGCAGATCCCGTGCGATCCGCAGCCGCTCCTCGGCGACGCGCCGCCGCGCCTCCTCCTCGCGGGTCCGTTCCGCACGCTCGGCGCGCTCCCGTATGGCGTGCACGACGGCCCGCCTGCTGCGTACGGCATCGCCCGCGGCGGCGGCCATGCCCGTCCAGGCGAAGATGCCCAGGTTCTCCTGGGCGTACCAGGGCAGGGGTCCCGCGAGCATCGCGGACGCCGTGAGCACGGTCATCGTGAGCAGACCGACCCGCCAGGTCGTGGGGCGGTCCGTGGCCGACGCCACCGTGTAGAGGGCGACCACGGCGGACATCGCGACCGGGGCCCTGGGGTCGCCGGTCACGCACTCCACGAGGGACACGGCGCCGGTGGCTCCGAGGACGGTCAGGGGAGCGCTGCGGCGGAAGACCAGCGCCGCCGCGCCGAGCACGATCAGCGTGAGGCTCAGTGTGTTCGGGGTGCGGGCGACCCAGCTCGCGCCGTTCTCCCCGTGCGGGTCGACGAAGGAGCCGGCCACCATGCAGGCCAGTACGGCGAAGGCCAACGCCGCGTCGAGTGCCAGCGGGTGGGCACGGGCTCTGCACCTCGTGCGCTCTAGGGTGCTCACGGGTTCACGGTACGTGGCCCTTGCCGGGCGGGGAACGCCCACCAGGTTCGCCCTTGGCCCCTACGGCACCCGGGGTGGGTGGGCAAACGCCGGGTGCCCCCTGGCTTTGCTCGGTTACCCGGGGTTGTTGCCGGCCGGGAGTGGGTCACGCAGCCCGGCGTTCACGGGGTGCCGCTGCGCCCACCCGTGCCGCCCCTGGCGGCACGATTGCCCGCAGAAACATGGCTTCGCCGGCCACCCGGCGCCTCACGCACCCCCGCTGCCGGGTGGGCAGCCGCCTCTCGCGGCACGATTGCCCGCAGTGACGCGGCTTCGCCGCCCCGAGCGCCCCACGCGCGCCCCCACGCACCCGCAGTCGCGTACGCACGGAAGGGTCCGTGCCGGTACGTCTCTGCCCGTCGCGTAGCCGGCTCCCAGCCGAGTTTCGCCGTTCTCGGGGGCCGGGCAGTACGCCCACGCGGCGACGGGCAAGACGTACCGGCACGGACCCGACCCACAACGAACCGCACCGCGAACGGCGCCCACGCCAGAGTCAGCCCGGGATCAAGCCGTCGTCGCTCAGCATGGCGCGAACCTCTTCGAGGGTCGCGTCCGGCGCGGGGAGGATGAGTTCGGAGGGCTGGAGGGCCTCGTCGGCGAGTGGCTCGCCGAGGTGGCGTACCGCGTCGAGGAGGGCGCCGAGGGTGCGGCGGAAGCCGTCCTCGTCGCCGCTCTCCATTTCGGCGAGCAGCTCATCGTCGAGCTTGTTCAGCCCCGCGACATCGCTGTCGTCCAGCTTCCACTGCCCCTCCCCCATGATCCGTACGATCATGTCGCCCTCCTAAGGCGTGGGACCGAGTCGAAAACAGGTCGGCTACTGCTGTCGGCTACTGCTTGTCGAAGCGCGGAGTGTCCTGGGGCTGCTGCTGGGACTGACCCTGCCCCTGCCCGCCTTCGAGCGCCTGCTGCTGCGAAGAGGGACCACCGGCCAGCTCGGCCTTCATGCGCTGCAGCTCCAGCTCTACATCCGTACCACCGGAGAGCCGGTCCAGCTCGCTCTGGATGTCGTCCTTGGCCAGCCCGGACTGGTCGTCGAGCGCACCCGAGGCGAGCAGCTCGTCGATCGCACCGGCCCGCGCCTGGAGCTGCGCGGTCTTGTCCTCGGCCCGCTGGATCGCCAGCCCGACGTCGCCCATCTCCTCGGAGATGCCGGAGAAGCTCTCCGCGATCCGGGTCTGCGCCTGGGCGGCGGTGTACGTGGCCTTGATGGTCTCCTTCTTCGTGCGGAAGGCGTCCACCTTGGCCTGCAGCCGCTGCGCCGCGAGGGTGAGCTTCTCCTCCTCGCCCTGGAGGGTCTGGTGCTGCGTCTCCAGGTCGGTCACCTGCTGCTGGAGCGCGGCGCGCCGGGACAACGCCTCACGCGCCAGGTCCTCACGGCCGAGGGCGAGCGCCTTGCGGCCCTGGTCCTCCAGCTTGGAGGACTGTCCCTGCAGCTGGTTCAGCTGCAGCTCAAGGCGCTTGCGCGAGGTCGCCACGTCGGCGACACCCCGCCGCACCTTCTGCAGCAGCTCCAGCTGTTTCTGGTACGAGTAATCGAGGGTTTCGCGCGGGTCCTCGGCCCGGTCAAGGGCCTTGTTCGCCTTCGCGCGGAAGATCATCCCCATACGCTTCATGACACCGCTCATGGGCTTCGCGCGCCCCCTTCTGACGGACTCCAGCTCCAGGTACTGCAACAGAACCCACAGTACGGGCCCTGCATCCATTACCGCACTGTTCGGGGACGGATGCGCTCATCCCCAAGGACGACTGCGTACGACCCCGCTCCGGCGTAGGGAGTAGGTGGTTCTCGGGGTCCCCCGGGAAAATCTGAGCACTTCCCGAGCACCTGCCGTGAGCCCGCCCGGCCGGAACCGTGCGCAACGTCCCCTCTGTCCCCCTACAGACGTACGGTGTTGCCGGATCGTTCCCCACTCCAACGACGTCCATGCCCCGGCACCCCGTACCCTTGGGTTTTGTGTTCCGAAGCCGTGCCAAGGAAGAGAAGGCCCTCGCCGACAAGGCGCAGGTGACCGACTCCAAGCAGCCCCGTGACCCGCAGGCCCCCAAGGGTCGCCCCACACCCAAGCGGAGTGAGGCCCAGACCCAGCGCCGCAGTGTCGCCACCACGCCGACGTCGCGCAAGGAGGGCGCCAAGCGCCAGCGCGACGAGCGCCGCGCCCAGCTGGAGAGGCAGCGCCAGGCGCTGGCCAGCGGTGACGAGCGCTATCTGCCCGCCCGCGACAAGGGCCCGGTGCGCAAGTTCGCCCGCGCCTATGTCGACTCGCGGTTCTGTGTCGCCGAGTTCTTCCTGCCGCTGGCCGTGGTCATCCTCGTGCTGAGCATGGTGCGGGTGGGCTCGCTGCAGAACATCGCGCTGCTGCTGTGGCTGATCGTGATCGTGATGATCGTGGTCGACTCGATCGGCATCGCGATCCGCCTGAAGAAGCAGCTCAACACGCGCTTCCCCGACGTGCCCAAGAAGGGCGCGGTCGCCTATGCGCTGATGCGCACGCTCCAGATGCGTCGACTCCGGCTGCCGAAGCCGCAGGTCAAGCGCGGAGAGCGGCCCTGAGCACCACCTCTTTCTCCGGGGGCGCGGCGGATGCCTGGCTGAGCAAGCTGGGCGGACTGCGTGATGTCGTACGGCAGGAGCTGGTGGCCCGGCAGCTCGACGAGCAGATAGCGGGACGCTTCCCGGTCGGGCAGCGGCTGCGCGTGCTCGACGTCGGGATGGGCCAGGGCACGCAGGCGCTGCGGCTGGCCCGGGCCGGGCATCAGGTGACCGGTGTCGAGCAGGACGCGACGATGATCGCGACGGCCCGGGAGGCGCTCGCGGCCGAACCGGAGGGCATCCGGGAGCGGGTGCGGCTCGTGGAGGGCGACGGCCGCGACACGGGCGTCCACTTCCTGCCGGGCAGCTTCGACGTGGTGCTGTGCCACGGCGTACTGATGTACGTCGAGGAGCCGGACGCGTTGCTGGCCGGTCTCGCCCGCATGCTGGCCCCCGGCGGCCTCCTCTCCCTCCTCGTGCGCAACGCGGACGCACTGGCCATGAGGCCGGGTCTGTCCGGTGACTGGGCGGACGCGCTGGCCTCGTTCGACACGGACGCGTACGTCAACCGGCTCGGCCTCGCCGTGCGCGCCGACCGGCTGTCGACGCTGACGGCCACGCTCGCCGGGATCGGCGCGCCGCTGCACGCCTGGTACGGGGTGCGGGTCTTCACGGACACGGCGGTCGACGGTGCGGCGGTCCCCGCGGACGCGGAGAACCTGCTGGCCGCGGAGGAGCGGGCCGGCCGTACGGATCCGTACCGCCAGGTGGCGGCACTGCTGCACCTGTGCGGCGTACGGGGCTGACGCGCTGCCGCGTCCGGGCAAGGGCACCTGTTCGGGCGTGCACCGGGGGCCGCACAACGCCCGCAAAGGGACACTTCCGGCATGGAGATATCCCGTGCGCCCCTCCGCCGTCTCGGTGTGGCCGCCGCCCTCGTGTGCTCGGCTGCCCTGCTCGCCGGCTGTTCCGGGTCCTCGTCGTCGCACTCGTCGTCCTCGTCCACCAAGGACGGTTCGACGACCGCGCAGGCAGCCGTCCCGATGGCCGCCGCCGACCTGCAGAGCGACTATCTGAAGGTCATCAGGGACGTCCTGCCGTCGGTGGTCCAGATCCAGGCGAGCAGTGATCTGGGGTCGGGGGTCGTGTACGACGACCAGGGGCACATCGTCACCAACGCCCATGTGGTCGGCCACGAGAAGACGTTCAAGGTGACGACCGCCAACAGCGAGGACGAGCTGCGGGCGACCCTTGTTTACGCGTACCCGGACCAGGACCTCGCGGTCATCAAGCTGGACAAGGTGCCCGACGGGTTGAAGGCGGCCTCCTTCGGGGACTCCGCGAAGGTCGAGGTCGGTCAGATCGTGCTCGCGATGGGTTCGCCGCTCGGACTGTCCTCCAGCGTCACCCAGGGCATCGTGTCGGCGACCGGACGCACCGTCAGCGAGGGCCCCTCGGGCGGCGCCATCGGCGCGACGATCGCCAACATGGTGCAGACGTCGGCCGCGATCAACCCCGGCAACAGCGGCGGAGCCCTGGTCGACCTGGCCGGAAAGGTCATCGGCATCCCCACGCTCGCCGCGACCGACCCGAACTTCGGCGGCGGCCCGGCGCCCGGCATCGGGTTCGCGATCCCGGCGTCGATGGTGAAGACGATCGCCGGCCAGATCATCAAGGACGGCAAGGTCACCGACTCGGGCCGGGCCGCGCTCGGCATCACCGGACGTACGGTCGTCGACGACGACTACCGGGCCGCGGGCGTCGCCGTGGTGGAAGTGAAGAAGCGCGGGGCGGCCGACAAGGCGGGCATCCGGGCCGGGGACGTTCTCACCGGGTTGGGTGACACGGACATCACCACCGTCACCACGCTCGCCGAGGCGCTGGCCGCCGAGAAGCCGGGCGACAAGGCCAAGGTGACGTACACGCGCGACGGGGTCGAGAAGAAGGTCGACGTGACACTCGGCGAGCAGTGAGGCGCGGGGCAGAAGTGCGGCGGAGCAAGCGGAAGAAGACGCGGACAGGGCGGCGGGCTGCCGGAAGCACGGGCTCCGGCACCCCCGGGGCCCTAGGCGTTCTCGACGCTCTCCGCGTCGCCCGCGGCGTCGTCGCTCGTCGCGTTCTCCGCGTGCAGGCTCATCGGTCCGTAGATCTTCGTGCTGTCCTCGAACAGGAAGACCTGGTCCGCGCCCCCTTCGACGAGGTCCTTCCAGATCTCACCGATCCACGACTCGGCGTCCCCCTGCGTGGTGAACTCCTCGGGCACGACCGCGGGCTCAACCTCCGTCCCGTCGGACTTCTCGAACCGCCACGTCCATGCCGCCATGTACGCCTCCAAGGTGTGAGCACACTGCAGAGCGGAAGCCGGACAAGATCCGGCTCCCCTCCGAAGCCTAGTCGGACGCGCAACACCTGCGGCGACGCGCGAAAATCAACCCCGTGGAACTGACTCTGCTCGGCACCGGCGCCCCCGAGGGCCTGCCCCGCCCCGACTGTCCCTGCGCGGCCTGCGCGACCGCGCTCGGCGAGGACGCGCGGGCGGCGACCGCTCTCCTCGTCGACGGCACCCTGCTGCTCGACCTCACCCCCGGGGCCGCGTTCGCCGCCGCCCGCGCCGGGCACTCGCTCGGCGGCGTACGGCAGGTGCTGCTCTCGCATCCGCACGACGGACCCGCGGTCGAGGTTCCGGCCGGGCTGCCGCAGCCCGGGCGGGTGCCGGACGGCAGGGAGTTGGCGCTGCTGACCGGGCACCGGGTGCGGGCGGTGCCGATGGACGCGCCCGGCACGGGGTACGCGGTGACGAGCCCGGACGGCCTGCGCCTGCTCTACCTTCCCCCTGGCGCGGCTCCGGCCGGACTCGACGTGAACGGCGACGCGCCGTACGACATGGTGGTCGCGGATGTCGTCGGACGCCCGGACGCGCTCGCCCGGCTGCGTGCGGTCGGCGCGATCGGACCGGCGACCGACGTGATCGCGGTGCACCTCGACCACGACGTGCCGCCCGGGCCCGAACTGCGCCGCCGGCTCGCCGCGGCCGGGGCACGCGCGGTCCCGGACGGCTCGACCCTGACCGTCGGCGTCTACGAGGACGTACCGGACGTGCCGCGCCGCACCCTCGTCCTGGGCGGGGCCCGCTCCGGCAAGTCCGTGGAGGCGGAACGGCGGCTGGAGTCCTTCCCCGACGTCCTGTACGTGGCGACCGGTGGCTCCCGCGGTGGCGACACCGAGTGGGCCTCACGCGTCAGCATCCACCGTGAACGCCGGCCCGGCTCCTGGCGCACCGTGGAGACCTGCGACCTCGTCCCCCTCCTCGAGGACGACGGCAAGGACGACGGCGCCCCCCTGCTCATCGACTGCCTGTCCCTGTGGCTGACCGACGCCATGGACGCCGTGAACGCCTGGGACGACGACGAGTGGGCGGGCGGCGGCGAGCGAGCGCTGCGGGCCAGGGTCACCGAACTGACCGCCGCCGTCCGGGGCACCCGCCGCACGGTCGTCGCCGTCTCCAACGAGGTCGGCTCCGGCATCGTCCCGGCGACGGCCTCCGGGCGCCGCTACCGGGACGAGCTGGGGCGGCTGAACGCGGCGTTCGGGGCGGAGTGCGAGCAGGTGCTGCTGGTGGTGGCGGGTCAGGCGGTGGCGCTGCGGGGGTGACTGCGCGCGGCGTCAGCGTCGCGCGATGATGCGGTACGCGTTGGAGAACCGGGTGCGGCTCAGGAGTGGGGCGAGCGCGTGGTCCAGCGCGGCCGCCGAGGCGAGCAGCGGGGCGGACGCCCGCGTCAGGCCCGTACGCAGCCGCTGCTGGAGCACGGTGGGCGGTACGGGTCGCCACGGGGAGTCGGCGGCGGGGAGGACGCGGCCGAGCGCCAGGGCGAGGGCGCCGGCGAGGTCGTACGGGATGTGTGCCGCGCGCCGGTCCGCGACGACGACCTCGCAGCCGAGCGACTCCAGTTCGCCCAGCAGGTTGGGCAGCGGCATGAGGTGGAGGTGCCGGGGCTGGCGGTAGGACACCCACCACTTGCCGAGCAGCGCGCCGAACGCGCAGTCGGGGTCGGGGACTTCGACGAGCAGATGTCCGCCGGGGCGCAGCGCGGCGAGCGCGGCGCGCAGTTCCTCGCGCGGGTCGGGGGTGTGCTCCAGGTGGTGGAACATGCTGACGACGTCGTAGCGGGCGCGCAGCCGTTCGGCGATCTCGGGGTCGGTGAGCCGGCCGTGGTGGGCCTCCTCGATCCGTCCGGCGGCGCGGGCCTGCTCGACGCGGCGGGTGGAGTCGAGTCCGTCGAAGGCGGTGTACGCGTGCACTTCCCTGGCGGCTTCGGGGAAGTGCCCGTGCCCGGTGCCGACGTCGAGCCAGCTCTCGGGTTCGGGGTAGGCCAGCATGGCGCGGGCGGCGGCGCGGTGGCGGCGCAGGTTGCCGCGGGAGCCGAGGATGCGCTCGGCGAGCGGGTCGTGGCTCTCGTGGTGCAGGTCGCGGTCGTAGAAGGCCAGTCCTTCCGGGGTGAGCCGGGGGTTCTGGAAGGCGTGCGCGCAGTCGCGGCACTCGTCGACGACGAAGGTGCCGGGTTTGCGCTGCAGCAGATCCTGCGTGCGCAGCCGGGTGCGCAGCCGCTTGGAACCGCACCAGGGGCAGTCCTCGCGGCGCGGTTCGTGGAAGTGGTCGGTGCCCTGGGCGAGTTCGCTCAGGTAGGCGGCGCGCCGCTCGGCGGTCGTCTGCGGGGTGGGGGGCATGGGCGCTCCTGGGGACGACTGGGGCGGGGCGGCGGGAAGGACGGTGGGAGGGGCGACGGTGACCGGCTGCGGGCCATAAGACAATCCGATACAAACCGTACGTATGGGATGGCGATCGTGGGCGCAACGACGTGGCGCAGCCGTGTTCGATCGCTGCCGGTACTGTTCGGCGAATGAGCTCGCTTAATCTCGACGACTTCACCGATCTGATCGAGCGCCCCGACGGCGGAGTGCGCCGCGATGCCGAGGCGCGCCTGGAGCGCCGGATCGTGCCGCCCGGCTCGCTGGGCCGCCTCGACGAACTGGGTGAGTGGCTGTCGGCGGCGCAGTCGGCGGTGCCGGTGCGGCCGATCGCGCAGCCGCGTGTGGTGCTGTTCGCCGGCGACCACGGAGTCGCCGAACTGGGTGTGTCGGCGCACCCGGCGGGCAGCGCGGAACAGTTGGTGCGCGCGGTCCTGGAGGGCGCGAGCCCGGCGGCCGTGCTCGCCCGGCGGCTCGGTGTGCCGGTGCGTGTAGTGGACATGGCGCTGGACTGCGATCCGGAGGCACTGCCCGCGGACGTCGTCCGGCATCGGGTGCGGCGCGGTTCGGGCCGTATCGACATCGAGGACGCGCTCACCGCGGAGGAGGCCGAGGCGGCGTTCCTGGCGGGCGTCGCGATCGCGGACGAGGAGGCCGACTCCGGTACGGATCTGGTGGTCCTCGGCGATGTGAGCGTCGGCGGGACCACGGTCGCCGGCGTGCTGATCGCGGCGCTGTGCGGCACGGACGCGTCGGTCGTCACCGGGCGCGGCGGCCGGCCGATCGACGACCTCGCGTGGATGCGCAAGTGCGCCGC
Source organism: Streptomyces sp. SAS_270 (assembly GCF_052543295.1). Lineage (NCBI taxonomy): Bacteria > Bacillati > Actinomycetota > Actinomycetes > Kitasatosporales > Streptomycetaceae > Streptomyces > Streptomyces sp. SAS_270. The sequence goes on along the minus strand of NZ_JBMNDS010000013.1, from coordinate 28,028 downwards.
CGTGCGGGACGCGCTGCGCCGGGCACGGCCGGTCCTCGGGGACCAGTTGCAGTTGCTGGCGGCGGTCGGCGGGGCCGACGTCGCGGCGATGACGGGTTTCCTGCTGCAGAGCGCGGTGCGCCGGCTGCCGGTCGTCCTGGACGGGGTGGTCGCGTCCGCCTGCGCCCTGGTCGGGCAGCGGATCGCGTTCCGGGCGCCGGACTGGTGGCTGGCCGGGCACAACAGCGGTGAACCGGGGCAGGCGAAGGCGCTGGACCGGATGGCGATCGAGCCGCTGCTCGACCACGGGGTGACGGTCGGCGAGGGCGCGGGCGCGCTGCTGGCCCTTCCGCTCGTCCAGGCGGCGGCCGCGCTGGCGGCGGAGCTTCCGGAGCTGCCCGCCGTAGCCGACCAGGCGTCGGAGAAGCCCTCCGAAGGCGTGTCCGAAGCGGTGTCCGAGGAGCCGCTCGAAGAGGCGGCCGAAGAGGCACCCGGCGCGGCGTCCGCCACTGAGTAGCCGGAGCGGACGGCGCACCGGACGCGGCAGCTGACGGCGCATGGGGCGCGGCCGGTCCGGCTCCCCCGGACCCCGTTCTCCCACTTCGCGCCGCGACGGCGGAACTTTGCCTGCCCCCTCCCTCACAGGGGGCAGGCCGAATCACCCGCCCCAGTGATCCCTCGCCTGCACCACAGCGCCCCATATCATCACCCCTCATGGGAGATGCCCGAATTGCCGCAGCGCAGGAACGGGCCCCGGCCCCCAGGGGCGACGGGGAGCGCCGGTCCACGGCCACGTCACGCAGATCCGCCGCCTTCGCCGTCTGGTATCTGCGTGCCGTCACGTTCATCAACTTCCTGAGTGCCGCGTGGGTGTCTCTCGGGCAGGACCTGCGCCGCCACAACACCGAGAACTTCTTCACGCCGTACCTGCTGACCGCGGGCTTCGCGTCCGGTGTGTTCACGATGTTCCTGGCCATCACCATGCGGCGCAGAAAGCGGGCCGCCTGGATCCTGAACTTCGTGATCAGCGGGCTGTTCCTGCTGCTGTTCGCCGTCGCGATGGCGTTTCCCGAGATCCGCCAGTACGCGCAGAACTGGATCTCGCTGGTCCTGACCGCGGCGTTCGTGGCGTCGCTGGTGTTCGGCCGCCGGGAGTTCTACGCGAAGGGCGACCGCTCCAACCCGAGGCTCGCCGCGGCCGTCGGGGTCGGCGGTCTGCTGGTCACCTCACTGCTCGCCGCGCTCCTGGTGACCGTCACCAACACCGCGCACGACGCACACCGTTCGACGTTCCTGGACCGGTGGCGCTACGGCACCCTGCGGCTGATCTCCGTCGCCGCCGACGACTCCCGCTTCCCCGGCATCACGACGCCCAACTGGGTCAACGTCACCATCAACGTGCTCAGCACCCTGCTCGTGCTGGCCGTCTTCTACGCGGCCTTCCGCTCCCGGCGCGCCGTCGACCCGCTCACCGAGGAGGACGAGCGGGCTCTGCGGGCGCTGCTCGACAAGAACGGTGACCGCGACTCGCTCGGCTACTTCGCACTGCGCCGCGAGAAGAGCGTGGTGTGGTCGCCGACCGGCAAGGCGGCGGTCGCCTACCGCGTCGTCGGCGGGGTCTCGCTGGCCAGTGGCGACCCCATCGGCGATCCGGAGGCCTGGCCCGGCGCCATCGAGCCCTGGCTCGCCGAGGCGCGCGTGCACGGCTGGATCCCGGCGGTGATGGGCGCGAGCGAGGAGGCGGGCACGATCTACGCCCGCCATGGCCTCGACGCTCTCGAACTGGGCGACGAAGCCCTTGTGGAGACGGCCGAGTTCACCATCGAGGGCCGGGCCATGCGCACGGTCCGGCAGGCGTACAACCGGGTCAAGCGCGCCGGCTACGAGGTGCGCATCCGGCGCCACGAGGACATCCCGGACGACGAGATGACGTACCTGCTGCGGCGCGCCGACGACTGGCGGGACGGGGCGACCGAGCGCGGGTTCAGCATGGCGCTGGGGCGGCTGGGCGACCCGGGTGACGGACAGTGCGTGATGCTGGAGTGCACCGACGGGAACGGTGACCTGCGAGCGCTGCTGTCCTTCGTGCCGTGGGGGCCGAGCGGCCTCTCCCTCGACCTCATGCGCCGCGACCGGGACGCCGAGAACGGGCTCATGGAGTTCATGGTCATCGAGCTCCTGCGCCGCGCCCAGGAGATCGGAATCACTCAGGTCTCGCTCAACTTCGCCATGTTCCGGTCGGTCTTCGAACGTGGCGCACGCCTTGGCGCGGGACCCGTGCTGAGGCTGTGGCGGTCCCTGCTCAGCTTCTTCTCCCGCTGGTGGCAGATCGAGTCGCTGTACCGCGCCAACGCCAAGTACCGGCCTATCTGGGAGCCCCGATTCCTCCTCTTCGAGAAGAGCAGCGACCTGTTGCGCATCGGCCTCGCGTCCGCGCGCGCGGAGGGTTTCCTGGAGGCGCCGGGCCTGCCCAAGTGGCTGCACCGCAAGCATCTGGAGTCCCACAGATGAACACGCTCGCCCGCTGGGCCCGGGCCGAATGGGGGCTGCTGTACGTCACCGTACGGGCGGCCCTCGTCGCCAGGCACTGGCGGGCGATTCCGATGACGCTCGGGGCCGTCTGCCTGACGGCGGCGTTCCAGTTCGTGCAGAACCAGTCCTGGGGCTTTCAGTTCGTGCAGAACATCGGGTCCGTGCGGGCGGAGGAGCCGCTGTGGCTCGCCCTGCTGCGTACCCCGCTCTCCTTGTTCGTACCGGCTCTGGACCTCCCGGTGTGGGGTGCGCTGGTGCAGGTCCTGCTGGTGTTCGGGATCGCCGAGGTCTGCCTCGGCTGGTGGCGCACGCTGGTCCTCGCCTATGTCGCCACGCTGGCCGGCACGCTCTACGCGCGCGTGGGCATCGCCTTGGGCACCGGCAACCTGCTGGGGCTGCCCGCCTCGGACGCACAGGTCGTCGACACCGGTCCGTCGGCGGCCGTGGTGGGTCTCGCCGTGTTCGTGGCGTGGCGCTATCGGGCGTACGGCACGGCCGGGCTGGTCATCGCGGCCATGGTGATCGAGGTCGCGGTGAAGGAGAACCTGGCGGGCAAGGAGCATCTGGCCGCGATCGCCGCCGTCCTGGTGGTGTGCGCGCTCTCCGCGCTGCGTCACCGGCGGCCGGGCAGGGAGCGGGCGGGTTCGGGGTCGGGCTTGCCGCCGATCCAGTCCTGAAGGACGCGGCGGGGGCCGGCCCAGCGGCGGTCGTGGTGGTAGGCGCGCAGGATCGACCGGGCGCGGGCGCGCGGCCGCCGCCCGTAGAAGCGTCTCGCCCACGGAGAGCTGGGGCGGGCCAGCCGGATGGCGCCGACCACGGCGACGACCGGGACGACCGCCCCGAAGATCGCGGTGCGTCCCTTGCCCTTGCTGAGGGCGATCAGCGCGAAGCCGAAGTTCGCCACGATGGTCGCGATCGCCCCGCTGCGGTTCTGGAGTTCCTCGCTGCTGAGGTCGTTGACCCCGAACGGCAGGAAGCCGCTGAGGACCAGGCCGACCAGGGCCGCCGTGACGGCCACGACCTCGACGCTCTTGCGGCCCTCCTCGGTCCAGTACACGTCGTCGAGGTGCAGGATCAGCGCGAACTCGTCGAGCACCAGGCCCGCGCCCATCCCGAACAGCACGGCGCACACGGCCGAGCCGAAGCCGTGCCGCCCGCTGGCCACCGCGCCGAAGCCGCCGATCACGGTCAGGACCACTCCGGGCACCACGTGATGGATGTGCAGTCCGCCCGCCTTGACGTTGCCGAACGGGCCCTTGCCCGCGCGGATCAGCCGGACGATGACCCGGGTGACCACGAAGGTCACGATGAACGAGGTGAGTGCGAGGAGCAGCGGCAGCTTGCCCGGCTCGATGATGTTCCGCTGCAGCCAATGACCCATATACGAACTTTATCCACGTCATCACGGGGAGCCACCGCTTCCGCGCGAAGCCGCCGCGCCGGTCGTCCGGCCCCCCGGGTAACCTGCGCCGGTGTCCAAGACCCCGCTCACCGACGGCCTCCGCTTCGCCTTCGGCACCCTGACCGTGCTCCCCGTCAAGGTGACCCGCTGGGACCGCGAGGCCGCGCGCGGCGGAATGCTGTGCGCCCCCGTGGCCGGGCTGGTCGTCGGCCTGTGCGCCGCCGCGCTCGGCGGGCTGCTGCTGTTCCTGAACGCGGGACCGCTGCTCGCCGCCGTGGCCACCGCCGCCGTACCGGCCGCGCTCACCCGGGGCCTGCACCTCGACGGGCTCGCCGACACCGCGGACGGGCTCGGCAGCGGAAAGCCCGCCGAGGACGCGCTGCGCATCATGAAGCAGTCGGACATCGGGCCGTTCGGTGTGATCACGCTGCTGTTCGTGCTGCTGGCGCAGGTCGCCGTGCTCTTCCAGGCCTACGACGCCTCGTGGGCCCGGGGCGCGTTCGCGGCCGTCGTCTCGGCGTGTGCCGCCCGCCTCGCCCTGACGCTGGCCGCCCGCGCGGGGGTTCCGCCGGCCCGGCCGGAGGGGCTGGGCGCGGCGGTCGCGGGCACGGTGCCGTTGCCCGGCGCCCTGCTCGCCGCCGCCTTGGTCACCGGTGCGGCGGCGGGCGCGGGGGCGCTGTTCGGGACGGACGAGGTCGTACGCGGCGCACTCGCGGTCATCGCCGCCTGCGCCGTCGCGGAACTCCTGCTGCGGCACTGCACGCGCCGCTTCGGCGGCATCACCGGCGATGTCTTCGGCGGGCTGGCCGAGACGGCGGCGACGACCGCGCTGGTCGTGCTGTCGCTGGGCTGAGTCGTCCGATCGTTCGTCACGGAGCCGAGCGGTTGTGTCACCGGGCTGAAACGATCGCCGGTCATCCGGTGAAGCCGGGCACGGGCGCCGCTAATCTGAGCCGCCGTACAGGCAAATGATCGTGATTCGGGGGACGTCTGTGCCGAAACTTCGGCGGTTCGCGGCTTGGTTCATCGACTTCGCACTGGTGCTCGCGGCTGCGTCCGCGCTCGCCGTGCTCACCTTCCACCGGATCTCCGCGCTCGTGACGGACGTGCCGGACCTCGCGACGCGGGGCGGCTGGGACATCCTCACCTCGCGCGGCGATGTCATCGACGCCTCCGAGGGCTTCGGGCTCCACCTCTGGCACAAGGTCGTCCGGGATGTGGAGCAGGCCTTCGGGCTGCTGGTGGTCGCCACCTTCCTCTACCAGTGGGCGGCGCTCGCCTTCACCGGGCGCACGGTCGGCAAGGCCCTGCTCGGCCTCAAGGTCATGCCGAGCCCGCCGCGCCGGGCCGCACTGCGGGCGGCGGTGACGACGACGGCCGACGTCGCCGTGTACGCGCTGGCCTGCGTGCTGCTGGTCGAGGGCGAGTTCGTGCTGTCGGTGCTGGTGTGGGCCGTGGCCGTGGTGATCTTCTTCCTCAACGCGCTGCCGGTGCTCTCACCCTCCCGGCGCTCCTTGGCGGACCGGCTGGCGGGCACGGCGGTCACCGGGTTCGGGTTCGGCACACCCGACGGCCCGGCACCGGTGCGCACGTTCTGAGCAGCTTCAGCAGCCGGCCCGGACGCCGTACGGCAGCGTGCCCCAGGGATGGTCACCGCCGCCCGGCACCGCGCAGTGCAGGCCCGCGCCCCGGGCCTGGGCCTGCTCCGCGAGATCGACGCCGGCCGGTACGCCGTACACGAGATGGCACACCTGTGCGCCGCGCCCTGTCCAGGGCTCGGCGCGCAGTCTGCGGTACGTCTGCCAGGTCCCCTCGAACGTCACCAGGACGTCGGCGATGCGGGCGTACGAGGGGTGCGGCACCGTTCCGTGGTTGAGGACGAGGGCGGTGCAGCCCGCGCCCCAGGCGATGGCGGCGAGTCCCCGGTAGTAGGCGAACTCGGCGGTGCCGGAGGCTGCCTGGTCGAGGAACACGCCGTCGGCGCCGTACCAGGCGCGGTGCCGGGAGAGGTCGCGGACGACGTCGGCGTGCGGACGGCGCCCGTAGTCCGTGTCGGTGTAGCCCAGCACCCGGACGTCTGCCGCGCGCAGCCGTCCGGCGGCCTCGGCGAACGCCGGGTCGGGGCGGTCGCCGGGGCCGCTGGCCGGGTTGAGCACGACGGCGTGGAGGTGGGGCGCGGCCGCGATCAGGGCCTCCCATTCGGCGGGGCGGACGGCGGGGTGCTCGTAGTAGGGCACCAGCAGGTTCTTCATCGGCAGGGGCCCGTCGCCTTGTTCATCGGTGGGCGGTCGCTCTCCCGATCAGCCTGGCCACCAGCACGACCAGGGTGGCGGCAGCCGCGCCGTACACGACCGGGCCCAGTCGGTGCGGGTCGGCCAGGTGCGCCGCCAGTGCCGCTGTCTGGGCGAGCGCCGCGACGGTACAGACCACGGCGGCGCTCAGGACGGCGCCGAAGGACTGGAGCAGCAGCCCCGTCCACAGGACCACGCCCAGCAGGAGCAGCCCGGCCAGGCGTACGCCGGTGATGGCCGGCGCGTGCGGCCACAGGGCGGCGGTGGCCGCGGTGAGGGCGAGGAGGGCCCCGAGATAGCCGGTCAGGCACCGGCCGAGGGTGAGCGCTGCGGTCCGCCGGAAGCCCTCCGGGGTGCTGCTGGTGCGCAGCCCGGCGAGGCCTGCGCTGCGCAGCCGGTGGAGCAGCCACTCGGCCGGGCCCATGCTGAGGGTGAGGGCTACCGCGGCGGGGGCCGCGACCGCGCTGCGCGCGTTGCCCGTGAGGGCGTCGCCGAGGCCCGCGTAGAGGACCAGGACGCCGGTGCCCAGGCCGAACAGGGCGTAGGGGAGGGTGTCGGTGAGGCGGGGAGCCGCGTGGGGTTTTTTCGCCCCCTCCGCCCCTTCCCGTCCCGTCCTCCTGGGGGCTTTGCCCCCTTTCCCCCCCTTGTCGCGCTTCGCGCTCGTCCTCAAACGCCGGACGGGCTGACACACCTCGACTGCGGCCGTCAGTGCGACCGTCGTCAGCGAGCCCAGAAGAAGGGCCGCTCTCGCCCAGACCGGGATCGGGTGGAGCACGGCCAGGGCTGTGCCCGCCGTCATGGGCAACAGGGCTGCCAGCAGCGCCCGTTCGCGGCCCGTCACCAGGAGGATCGTGGCCGCTCCCAGGTAGCAGGACTGGCCGGCCGCGAAGGCGACCGTGCCCGGGTGGGCCGGGGCGACGGCGAAGGCGGCCAGGGAGCCGAGCAGGACGCCGACGGGGGCGCCTAGAAGCAGGGCGCGGTGGGCGGCCCTGCGGTCGCCCAGGCCCAGCCAGGAGTACGCCCGGTGGGCGAGCCCCTGGTTCCAGGTCCAGCCGCACAGGGCGCCCACGAGCAGCGGCACGGTGCCCGCGGGCAGGCCCGGGCCGTCACGGGGGCCGGCGAGAAGCGGTGCCCCGAGGACGTAGCCCAGGCCTGGCAGGGCGAAGACGACACCGCGCAACAGACAGCCGAGCAGGCCCAGTTGCCAGGGGTCGTGTGCCGGCTGCGCCGGTTCGGGGTAGTGGCGGTCGACGCGCTCGTACAGCTCCTCGGCGAGCGCGAAGGAGTTCCGGACGCCGTAGCGCTCGCGTATCCGGTCGTCCGACATGCCGTCGGACTCCAGGAGCGCGGCGATCTCGTCGGGGTGGACGGCCGCGCCGATGAACTCGCCCAGGCGCTCGGCGAGTTCGTCGACGGGGTCGGGCTCGGCCCAGGCCGGGGAGCGGCGCTCGCGGGGCACGGCCGGGAGGGGGTCCTCGCGGGTGCCCGGCGGGATCCGCAGCGATCCGCTCACCAGTCGGTTCCGTCCGTGGCGAGGGCCTGGTACCAGGGGTCGCGCAGTTCGCTGGTCCAGTCGGCGACGGTCTCGACGGTCGGCTCGTACACCGTCGGGCGGCCCGCCAGCTCCTGGTAGATCGTCCGGAAGGCATCCACGGAGCGGCGCAGCGTGAAGCGGTCGATCACCCGCTGCCGTGCCAACTCTCCGAGTTTCAGGCGCCGTTCGTCGTCACGGAGCAGAGTGAGCGCTGCCGCGGCCATCTTCTCGGGCTCGCGCGGGGGCACCACGAGCCCGGTGTCGCCGACCGCCTCGCGCACGCCGCCGACGTCGGTGGAGACGGTGGTGCGGCCGCAGGACATCGCCTCGATGATCGAGAAGGGGAACCCCTCGGAGATGGAGGAGAGCATCACGACGTGTCCGGCCGCGTACGCGCGCCACACCTCGCTGATACGGCCCTCGAAGGTGAGCCCGTCGGTGACGCCGAGTTCGGCGGCGAGCTTCTCCAGCCGGGTCCGGTACGCCTCTCCGCCGGGCGGCACCGGGCCGAACAACCGGAGTCTGGTCTCGGGGAATTCGGCGCGCACCATGCCGTAGGCGCGCAGCAGGGTCTCCAGGTCCTTGATGGGGTCGACGCGGCCGCACCAGGTCAGGGTGGGGACGTCGGGTTCGGGTCCGGCGTGCGGGAAGGCGTGCGGGTCGACGCCGTTGTAGACCGTGCGGACCTTGTCGGCGTCGGCGCCGCCGCGCTCCTCCCAGCGGCGGTTGTACTGGTTGCAGGGGGTGATGAGGTCGGCGGCGCGGTAGCCGAGCGAGTTGAGTTCGCGGTAGAAGCCGAGCATGAACGCCTTGACGGGCCAGCGCTGGGTGTCGCCGCGGTAGCCGAGGTAGCGCTCGCGGAGGTAGATGCCGTGCTCGGTGAGCAGGAAGGGAACCCCGTCGAGGTGATGGGCCGCGAGCGCGGGCAGGGTGGCCAGACCGCTGCTGACGGCGTGCGCCACGCTGTTCTCGGGGATGCGCGCGCCGAGCGGCCGCAGCGCGTGTTCGAGGAGGTCGGTGGCGGTCAGCGCGTCGTGCACCGTGGGCCGGGCGGCGGCGGTGGGCAGATGCGGCATCGTCCATATCCACATCAGCGAGCGCAGCGCGGACTCGGTGCGCAGCGCCGCCGACAGCCGCCCGGCGCGGGCCAGTCCGGCCAGTTCGTAGAGCGCCCGCCCGAAGTCGCAGTGCGCCTCGGGGTCCAGGAACGAGAGCAGGAACCGCTCGTAGGTGTCGGTGAAACGACGCCGGGCCCGGCCGAGCGGCGGCCGCGCGCGCCCCGGCCGCGGGCCCCAGGTCGGCACGGATGTGTGGCGGCTGATGTTGGGCGGCAGCTCCCAGGTCACGGGTTCGCGGCCGCTGCCGGTGAGCGAGACGATGTGGAAGTCGACCTCGGGCATGCCCTTCACGAGCTGGTCGCACCAGGTGCTGACCCCGCCGTGGACATGCGGATACGTGCCTTCGGTGAGCATGGTGACATGACGGCCGGTGCGCATCGCTGCGCGGCTCCCCCCTGTGATGCGGATGATGTACGGGGAACTGCGGACCGGCCCCCGGCCCGCAGTTCCGCCATGGCTGCCTACGGCAGCTTCAGCGTGAGCGCCGACTGCAGCGCCTCCGGCGTGGTCCAGGCCGAGCGCCTGCCGGCGTACGGCGTCCCGAACGCGGCGGTGCCGAGCAGGAGTTGCTTCCTGGTCCCCTCCGGGGCGGTCACCGGGATCTGCGTTCCGGAGGGCGCCTTGACGGTGACGGTCGTGCCGACGCGATACGCGGTGACGCTGCCGTTCGACACGGCGGCCCCCCAGGCGGCTCGGCGCTTCAGCTCGGTGCCGATCGCGCTCTGCCGGGGGTTCTCCAGCGGGGCGTTGTCGGCGTAGAGCGCCTTGTAGCCGGTGAGCACCCGGTCAAGGACGGGGTACAGGATCCGGCCCTCGGCCAGGTTGGACTGGTGCACGTAGTGCGGTCGCGGGTCGTTGCCCAGGGCGTGGCCGAGAGCGGTGCGCGCCTCCAGGGGGACGATGTACGACGCGTAGCCGGTGGCGGTGTCCAGCGGCGCCGACAGGCATGTGGAGGAGGGGTTGTCCTCGCAGACGCCGCTGCCGCCGTCGGCCTTGGAGGTGTAGATCCAGTTGTACTCGTCGGCCATCTCGGCCGCCGTACCGGCGTTGTAGTACACGTTCATCGGATAGCGCGGCACGGTCAGCGCGGCGCCCACGGCGCGCTGCTGCGGCTCGCGTGAGTTGTCGGAGCCGGTCCACTTGACGCCGTTGTCGGCGAGGGCGCCCGCGAGGTCGGGGTTGTCGGCGGGCTGCTGCGGCAGCGTCCTGAGGCCCGAGTGCTCGCCGGTGACGAGTTCGGTGCGGTCGGTGGAGAGGCCCTTGGAGGCGGCCCAGTTGTAGTTGTTCCTGATCTCCGCGGAGATGTCGGAGCGGCTCATGTACCGCGTCGAGCCGTCCGCGTTCTTCGCACAGCTCCACGGCACGGTCGTGGTGTCCTGGACGCAGCCGAGGAACTGGTGGGTGTAGGTGTGGTTCATCCAGCGGTACTTGGCCTTGTCGGCGAGCAACTGGGCGGCGAGGGCGTCCGTGCCGCCGTTCTCGCTCTTCCACTCCTCGCCCGAGCCCGCGTTGAACACCATGTCGAGGGTGAAGCCGGTGCTTTGCTCCCACTGCGCGGCGTACTGCGCGTCGGCCGCCGTCATCCGGATCGGCGTGCCCTCCTCGCCGCCGCCCACGCAGTCGATGTCGCCCGGCGTGCAGTTGCGGTCGGCGTCCCAGCGGGCGTCCGGTGCGAACACGTCGTCGACGTGCACGGAGAAGTAGCTTCGGCTCTGCCCGAGGTGCACGCCCTGGGTCAGCCACTCGACCATGCCGCGCACGAGCACCCGGAACTGCTGCTGGTACTGGTTGTACGCGAAGGTCACCACGAGTTCGCGGCGCCCGTCGTGCGCGTACTCGCCGAGCAGGCTGCCGCGTCCCTCACCGCCGGGCACCGCGGTGTCGACGTAACTGGTGAAGCCCGTACGGGGTTTGGCCACGTAGCCGTAACTCTCGGACACGGACGGGGAGTTGTCCTCGAACGTGAGCGGCCCGTCGAGGTAGCCGAAGGGGCCCGCGGTGCCTGCCGTGGTGACCGCGGCGGCCCGGCCGTCCAGCGATCCGCTCCAGCCGCCCTCGCTCGTGTAGTCGAGACCGACCTCCGGGTGCGCCCAGGTGTAGGCGTCGAGCTGCGGGACTCCGTAGGTCTTCTCGTACGTCTCCAGCGCGGTCTGCTCGGCCGAACCGGAGCCGAACGGCGCCTCATTGGGCAGCACCACGCCCTGGTACCTGGCCCGCGGGACGCCGCCGACGGTGTCGCTCAGGAACGCCGTGTCGATCGTCGGGCGGGCCGCGTCGCCAAGGCTCACCGTGGTGTACGGAATGCCGGTGTTCTTCAGTTCCGCGGTGATGGCCGCGACGGGGCTGTCGCCGTTGTCCACGACGAGCACCTTGAGATCGATACGCGGTGTCGCGGCAGCCGACGCGTGGGGCGCCCCCAGCCCCACGGCCAGCAGTCCGACGGTCGTGAGACCGGCGGCCGCGTTTCTCCACCTGTGCGCACTCTGCGCCATGATCGGAACCCTCCCCCCAAAGATCCCCATGTGGTCGTTCCGAGGAGGATCCGTGGAAATGATGCGACCGGTGAGCGGGTCGCCCACCGGAACACCATGAGTGTGGCTCAGGTCACGTGGAGTGATGGGCGAGAAGCGGCCACGACGCCACTCACAGGTGAACGCCCGTAGAAATGAGCGAAACCCGGCCCCGCGCGTAGGCTCGACCCGGACGTGTGACCGCCCCCGTCTGAGCCGCCCCCGTCGAGACCTCTCCTTCGGGCCGGATCTAGGGTCAGTCCTCGGGCCCGGTCGACCCATCCCTGATCGACCCCAGCAACTCAATGGAAGCGAGATTTCACCACCGTGACTGCTCTCACTCTCAGCACCGCCGCGGCCTCCGGACTGCGGGCCGACGCGATCGTCGTCGGTGTCGCGAAGGGCGCCAAGGGCCCGGTCGTCGCGCCGGGCGCCGAGGCCGTGGACAAGGCCTACGACGGCAAGCTCGCCGACATCCTTCAGACCCTCGGCGCGTCCGGCGCCGAGGGCGAGGTGACGAAGCTGCCCGCGCCGTCCGGTTTCAAGGCACCGGTCGTGGTCGCCGTCGGACTGGGAGCGGTCCCCGCGGACGACGAGACGTACGGCGCCGAGGAACTGCGCCGCGCCGCCGGTGCCGTCGCCCGCGCGCTGGCCGGCACCAAGAAGGCCGCCTTCGCCCTGCCGCTGACGGACGCCGCCGACGCGGGCGCCGTCGCCGAGGGTGCGCTGCTCGGCGCGTACTCCTTCGACGCGTACAAGGAGAACGGCCAGAGCGCCAAGGGCAACGGCAAGGCCCCGCTCGCCGAGGTGGCGCTGCTCGGCGGCAAGCCCCGCGACAAGGCGTACAAGGCCGCGATCGAGCGCGCCGTCGCCGTCAGCGAGGAGCTCAACCGCGCCCGCGACCTCATCAACACCCCGCCGAACGACCTGAACCCGGAGGCGTTCGCCGCCGTCGCACAGGCCGCCGCCAAGGAGCACGGCATCAAGGTGGAGGTGCTCGACGAGAAGGCCCTGACCAAGGGCGGCTTCGGCGGCATCCTCGGCGTGGGCGTCGGTTCCGAGGCCCCGCCGCGTCTGGTGAAGCTGTCGTACAGCAGCTCCAAGGCGAACAAGCACCTGGCGTTCGTCGGCAAGGGCATCACCTACGACTCGGGCGGCATCTCGCTGAAGCCCGCCGGGCACAACGAGACGATGAAGTGCGACATGAGCGGCGCCGCCGCCGTGTTCGCCGCGGTCGTGGCCGCCGCCCGCCTCGGCCTGGAGGTCAACGTCACCGGCTGGCTCGCGCTCGCCGAGAACATGCCGTCCGGCTCCGCCACCCGCCCCGGCGACGTGCTGCGCATGTACAGCGGCAAGACCGTCGAGGTCCTCAACACGGACGCCGAGGGCCGGCTCGTCCTCGCGGACGCGCTGTGGAAGGCGTCCGAGGAGAAGCCGGACGCGATCGTCGACGTGGCGACGCTGACCGGCGCGATGGTGCTGGCCCTCGGCAACCGCACCTTCGGTGTGATGGCCAACGACGACGCCTTCCGCGCCGCGATCGTCGACGCCGCCGAGGAGGTCGGCGAGGAGTCCTGGCCGATGCCGCTGCCCGAGCACCTGCGCAAGGGCATGGACTCCCCCACGGCCGACATCGCCAACATGGGCGAGCGCATGGGCGGCGGCCTGGTCGCCGGTCTCTTCCTGCGCGAGTTCGTCGGCGAGGGCATCACCTGGGCGCACATCGACATCGCGGGCCCGGCGTTCAACGAGGCCGGCCCCTTCGGCTACACCCCCAAGGGCGGCACCGGCTCCGCGGTCCGCACCCTGGTCCGCCTCGCCGAGCTGACGGCGCAGGGCGAGCTGGGCTGAGGCCCGCTGCGCCGATCGGGCTGAAGCCCTGCTTCCGCTGGAGGACGGCCCCGGGTCCGCTGGACCCGGGGCCGTCGTCGTGGTGGTACAGACGGGCGTACGGGGGTTTCGCCCTCAACGAAATCCGCAGGTTCCTGCGCATCCGCACCCCCTCGACGTGATGGATCAGACGTCTCACACCCCGGCCCGGCGTCCCGCCACCGGCCGACAGGTGCGAAGATGGGTTCTCGGCAGGACAGGGCCCCCACCACAGGGCCGAAGAAAGAGCGGCCGGACACCAGCCGCCGCCCGGTCGAAGACGACCGGCGTACGGCGCACATGCATGGAGGACGTGACGTGGCGAACGACGCCAGCACCGTTTTCGACCTAGTGATCCTCGGCGGTGGTAGCGGCGGTTACGCCGCGGCGCTGCGCGGAGCGCAGCTGGGCCTGGACGTCGCCCTGATCGAGAAGGGCAAGGTCGGCGGCACCTGCCTGCACAACGGCTGCATCCCCACCAAGGCTCTGCTGCACGCCGGAGAGATCGCCGACCAGGCTCGCGAAGCCGGTCAGTTCGGCGTGAAGACCACCTTCGAGGGCATCGACATCGCGGCCGTCCACAAGTACAAGGACGGCGTCATCTCGGGCCTGTACAAGGGTCTGCAGGGTCTTATCGCGTCCCGCAAGGTGACGTACATCGAGGGCGAGGGCCGCCTGTCGTCCCCGACCTCCGTCGACGTGAACGGCCAGCGCATCCAGGGCCGCCACGTGCTCCTCGCGACCGGCTCCGTGCCGAAGTCGCTGCCGGGCCTGGAGATCGACGGCAACCGCATCATCTCCTCCGACCACGCGCTGGTCCTGGACCGGGTCCCCGAGTCCGCGATCGTGCTCGGCGGCGGTGTCATCGGCGTCGAGTTCGCCTCGGCGTGGAAGTCCTTCGGGACCGACATCACGGTCATCGAGGGCCTCAAGCACCTCGCCCCGCTCGAGGACGAGAACTCCTCCAAGCTTCTTGAGCGCGCGTTCCGCAAGCGCGGCATCAAGTTCAACCTGGGCACCTTCTTCTCGAAGGCCGAGTACACCGCGAACGGTGTCAAGGTCACCCTTGCCGACGGCAAGGAGTTCGAGGCCGAGGTGCTGCTCGTCGCCGTCGGCCGCGGCCCGGTCTCGGCCGGTCTCGGCTACGACGAGCAGGGCGTCGCGATGGACCGCGGCTACGTCCTGGTCGACGAGTACATGCGGACGAACGTCCCGACGATCTCCGCCGTCGGTGACCTGGTCCCGACGCTCCAGCTCGCGCACGTCGGCTTCGCCGAGGGCATCCTGGTGGCGGAGCGTCTGGCCGGTCTGAAGACCGTTCCGATCGACTACGACGGCGTGCCCCGGGTGACGTACTGCCACCCCGAGGTCGCCTCCGTGGGGATCACCGAGGCCAAGGCCAAGGAGATCTACGGTGCGGACAAGGTCGTCACTCTGAAGTACAACCTCGCGGGCAACGGCAAGAGCAAGATCCTCAACACCTCGGGCGAGATCAAGCTCGTCCAGGTCAAGGACGGTGCCGTGGTCGGCGTCCACATGGTCGGAGACCGTATGGGCGAGCAGGTCGGCGAAGCTCAGTTGATCTACAACTGGGAAGCGCTGCCCGCCGAGGTCGCTCAGCTGATCCACGCCCACCCGACGCAGAGCGAGGCGCTCGGCGAGGCCCACCTGGCCCTCGCGGGCAAGCCGCTGCACTCGCACGACTGATCTCGCCGAGCTTTCCGGGATTCAGTCACCGCGTCGACCTGGGCGCGACGACCACAGACTTCCGCACCATCGTTAAGGAGCAACAGAAACCATGGCGGTTTCCGTAACCCTTCCGGCGCTCGGTGAGAGCGTCACCGAGGGCACTGTCACCCGCTGGCTGAAGGCCGAGGGCGAGCGCGTCGAGGCCGACGAGCCGCTGCTGGAGGTGTCGACCGACAAGGTCGACACCGAGATCCCCTCGCCCGCCGCCGGTGTGCTCGCATCCATCAAGGTCGCCGAGGACGAGACCGTCGAGGTCGGCGCCGAGCTGGCCGTCATCGACGACGGCACGGGCGCCCCGGCGCCCGCCCCGGCCCCTGCTGCCGAGCCGGCCCCCGCGGCCGCTCCGGAGCCGGCTCCGCAGGCCGTCCCGTCCACCGAGGCCGCCGCCCCCGCGCCGGCCCCCACCGCCGAGGCCGCCACCGGCGGTTCCTCCGCCACGGGCACCGACGTGGTCCTTCCGGCTCTTGGCGAGTCGGTCACCGAGGGCACCGTCACCCGCTGGCTCAAGGAGGTCGGCGAGGAGGTCGCGGAGGACGAGCCGCTGCTCGAGGTCTCCACGGACAAGGTCGACACCGAGATCCCGTCGCCGACCGCCGGCGTCCTGCTGGAGATCGTCGTCGGCGAGGACGAGACCGCCGAGGTCGGTGCCCGGCTGGCCGTCATCGGTGCGCCGGGTGCCGCCCCCGCGGCCGCCCCCGCCGCTCCGGCCGCGCCCGCCGCCGCTGCCCCGGCTCCGGCTGCCCCCGCTGCTCCGGCCGCCCCGGCCGCCGCCGCTCCGGCTCCGGTCCAGCCCGCCGCTCCGGCTCCCGCCCCTGCCGCGCCCGCTCCGGTCGCGCCCGCCCCCGTCACCCCGGCCCCGGCGCCCGCCGCGACCTCCGGTGACGACGGTGCGTACGTGACCCCGCTGGTGCGCAAGCTCGCCGCCGAGAACGGCGTCGAGCTGGCCTCCGTCAAGGGCACCGGCGTCGGCGGCCGTATCCGCAAGCAGGACGTCATCGCCGCCGCCGAGGCCGCGAAGGCCGCCGCCGCTCCGGCTCCGGCCGCCGCTGCTCCGGCCGCCGCGAAGAAGGCTCCGACGCTGGAGGCCTCCCCGCTGCGCGGTCAGACCGTCAAGATGCCGCGCATCCGCAAGGTCATCGGCGACAACATGGTCAAGGCCCTGCACGAGCAGGCGCAGCTGTCCTCGGTCGTCGAGGTCGACATCACCCGGCTGATGAAGCTCCGCGCGCAGGCGAAGGACTCCTTCGCGGCCCGCGAGGGCGTCAAGCTCTCCCCGATGCCGTTCTTCGTGAAGGCTGCGGCCCAGGCGCTGAAGGCCCACCCGGCCGTCAACGCCCGGATCAACGTCGAAGAGGGCACGATCACCTACTTCGACACCGAGAGCATCGGTATCGCGGTGGACTCCGAGAAGGGCCTGATGACCCCGGTCATCAAGCACGCGGGCGACCTGAACATCGCCGGTATCGCCAAGGCCACCGCCGACCTGGCGGGCAAGGTCCGGGCGAACAAGATCACCCCGGACGAGCTGTCCGGCGCGACCTTCACGATCAGCAACACCGGTTCGCGCGGCGCGCTCTTCGACACGATCATCGTGCCGCCGAACCAGGTCGCGATCCTGGGCATCGGTGCCACGGTCAAGCGTCCGGCCGTCATCGAGACGGAGGAGGGTACGGTCATCGGCGTCCGCGACATGACGTACCTGACGCTCTCCTACGACCACCGTCTGGTGGACGGCGCCGACGCGGCCCGTTACCTGACCGCGGTCAAGGCGATCCTGGAGGCGGGCGAGTTCGAGGTCGAGCTCGGCCTCTGATCCACCTCGCGTCCGCTGCCCCTGTCCGGAATCCTCCGGGCGGGGGCAGTGCCTTGTCTGCCGCTCTACTGCGGCTTGAGGGTCTTGTCCGTCCACAGGACCAGCGTCTCGACCCACACGTTCGGGATCTCCGTCTGGTACGCGGGCGTCAGATGCCGTGCCCGGTACGCCTTCAGGACGTCGTACGTCGCGTCGAGGCAGTCCCGGGAGCCGAGGTCGCCGGAGTCCGGGTCGATGCCGACGAGGAAGCCGCGCTGCTCGACCTCGGTGATCTTCGCGCGGGCGGAGGTCACGTCGCCGGTGGAGGAGCCGGTGCAGCGGTAGCGGGTGTACGGGTGCTTGGCGCTGCCGGGGTTGTGGGTGTCCCGGGACATGTCGCTGAGCATCCGGGCGTACGTGCCCTCCGCGTGCCAGGCGCCGATGTAGCCGCCGGGCGGGGTGTACAGGGCGTTGGTCGGGTTCTCGACGGCGCCGTAGACCCAGCGGTCGGTGCCCGTGACCCGGAAGCCCCAGCCGGTGTGGCCGAACTTCTGGGCACCGTCCGGCTTGACGAAGACACAGGCGCCGCCGGCGCCCTTGGGCTGCCCCGCCGAGCCGAGGCCCACCGGGACGGTGCCCGCCTGCGAACCGCTCGGCTCCCCGGCCGCCGATGTGTCCATCGGCTGGCAGCCCGTCACCCCGAGGACCGTCCCGGCCACGGCCGCCGCGATCCCCCAACGAAGTGCCCGCCCGCGTCCCCGTCCGCTCATGACAACCCCCTGATGGCCCAGGAGCGCCCCTGGCGGGAACCCCTGTGCTCACCGCCACACGTTTGCGCGGCCCGGAGGTTCAACGGGTGACAAGCCCGTGACACGGCCGGGTCGGACCCGGTACGGGTCTTTACAGGTCCGCCCCCTGTGACAGCGTGTAAGTCTCGTCTCACCTGCGCGAAAGCGCCCCCGTGCACCCCTCTTGGAGGGGACCGCGGCCTTATTGTCTAAACGTCAAACGCCCTTGGGGCAGGTGCGCCCCCTGCGAAGGAGCCCTCATGACCGCGCCCGTCGTCCACTCGCTGCGCGAACAGATCCGCGAGCACATCGTGGAGGGGATCGTGAGCGGGCGCTGGAAGCCGGGCGAGCGGATCGTGGAGCGCCGGATCGCGACCGAGCTGGAGGTCAGCCAGACCCCCGTACGCGAGGCGCTGCGCGAGCTGGAGTCGCTGCGGCTGATCGAGTCGGCGCCCAACAAGGGTGTACGGGTGCGCAATCTGACCGCCGCCGACCTGGAGGAGAGCTATCCGGTCCGCGC
Organism: Streptomyces sp. SAS_270; assembly: GCF_052543295.1. NCBI lineage: Bacteria > Bacillati > Actinomycetota > Actinomycetes > Kitasatosporales > Streptomycetaceae > Streptomyces > Streptomyces sp. SAS_270. The sequence goes on along the minus strand of NZ_JBMNDS010000013.1, from coordinate 9,944 downwards.
CGGTCTGGAGGCCATCGCGGCGGAGCTGGCGGCCGCGCGGCTCGCCGAGGACTGCTCGGCCCTGGAGCCCCACGTCGCCGCGCTGTACGAGGCCGACCGGCTGGCGGACGGCACCGGCCAGGTCCGCCACACGGTGGGCTTTCACCGCGAACTGGTCCGCGCCGCGAACAACTCCGTCCTTCTGCACACCTGGGAGGGCCTGGGCATCGAGGTGTTCACGGCGCTGTCGATCCGCTGGCTGGGCACCGTCCAGCAGTCGTACGCGGAGGAGCACGAGGCGCTCGTGGAGGCCTTCCGGCGGCGGGACCCGCTGATCGCGGACCTCGTGAAGGCCCATGTGCTCGGGTGCGCGCCGCGGGCCTGAGGGCGCCTGAGCGGTCCCGGCACAGTGGAGCATGCAGGCGCTCAGACGTGCCCCGACCTGCGTGAATTCTCGATTTCGCCTTCGATTTCAAGGCACCGGGTGCCTGCCCGGAAGGCACCGGGTGCCTACTTTCTCGACTTGAAGAGGTTTTCCCCTTCAACCCTTTGATCGATCATCGATCAGGGAGTTACAGTCACCGACGGGCTCCTACAAGAGCCCGCCGCCCTGTCCTGCCAAAGACCAAGGGCACCCCCGAAAACCCCTTACCGCTGAGGGAGAACGGCGAAGGAACCCCCTTCACGTGCCCCCTCCGTATCCGGAAGGCGGCGCAATGACCGACCCCACCGCAATCCAGCCGAGCGAGCTCGACCAGCTCCCGGACCGCGACCCCGAGGAGACCGCCGAATGGCAGGCCTCCCTGGATGCCGTCACCAAGGCGGCCGGGCCGCACCGTGCCGCGTACCTGATGCGCCGCACACTGGAACGCGCCGAGGGCAACGGTCTCGCGCTGCCCAAGCTGCTTGAGACCGACTACGTCAACACCATCCCCACCGCCGCCGAGCCCGTCGTGGCCGGCGACGAGGAGATGGAGCGGAAGATCACCGCGTGGAACCGCTGGAACGCGGCCGCGATGGTGACGCGCGGTTCGAAGTACGGCGTCGGCGGCCACATCGCCACCTTCGCCTCCGCGGCCTGGCTCTACGAGACCGGCTTCAACCACTTCTTCCAGGGCAAGGAGGCGGACGGCTCCGGCGACCAGCTCTACATCCAGGGCCACGCCTCCCCCGGCATCTACGCCCGCGCCTTCCTCGACGGACGGATCGGCGAGCACCAGCTCGACCACTTCCGCCAGGAGGCCGGCGGCGACGGTCTGCCGTCGTACCCGCACCCGCGCCGCCTGCCGTGGCTCTGGGAGTTCCCGACCGTCTCCATGGGCCTCGGCCCGCTCTCCGCGATCTACCAGGCGCGCTTCAATCGCTACCTGACCAACCGCGGCATCAAGGACGTCTCGCAGTCCCACGTGTGGGCGTTCCTCGGCGACGGCGAGATGGACGAGCCGGAGTCGACGGCCGCACTCGCCCTGGCCTCGCGCGAGGGCCTGGACAACCTGACCTTCGTCATCAACTGCAACCTGCAGCGCCTCGACGGCCCGGTCCGCGCGAACTTCAAGATCGTGCAGGAGCTGGAGGCGCAGTTCCGCGGCGCCGGCTGGAACGTCGTGAAGACGCTGTGGGGCACGGCCTGGGACGAGCTGTTCCGGCTCGACACCACGGGCGCGCTGGTACGCCGGCTGCGCCAGGTACCCGACGCGCAGGTGCAGACGTACCAGACCCGCGACGCCGCCTACATCCGCCAGGACTTCTTCGGCGCCGACCCGGCGCTCGTCGAGATGGCGAAGCTGCTGAGCGACGACAAGATCCTGGAGTGCTTCCACCTCTCCCGCGGTGGTCACGAGGCGCGCAAGGTGTACGCCGCCTACCGCGCGGCCCTCGCCCACAAGGGCGCGCCGACCGTGATCCTGGCCCAGACGGTCAAGGGCCACACGCTCGGCGAGGGCTTCGCGTCGAAGAACGCCAACCATCAGATGAAGAAGCTGACGGTGGACGAGTTCAAGAAGATGCGTGACGTCCTCGAACTCCCCATCTCCGACAGCCAGTTCGTCGACGGCCAGGTGCCCTACGGCCACCCCGGCGCAGACGCCCCGGAGGTCCGCTACCTCCAGGAGCGCCGCGCGGCCCTCGGCGGCCCCGCCCCGGCCCGCCGTACGCACGCGCTCGCGCCGCTGCCCGCGCCCGCCGACAAGACGTTCGCCGCGTTCGACAAGGGCTCCGGCACGCAGAACATGGCGACGACGATGGCCTTCGTCCGCCTGGTCAAGGACCTGGTCCGCGACAAGCAGACCGGCCGTCGCTGGGTGCCGATCGTCCCCGACGAGGCGCGCACCTTCGGCATGGAGAGCCTCTTCCCCTCCCTCGGCATCTACTCGCCCAAGGGCCAGACGTACGAGCCGGTCGACCGCGACCAGCTGATGTACTACAAGGAGGCCAAGGACGGCCAGATCCTCAACGAGGGGATCACCGAGGCCGGTTCCATGGCGGACTTCATCGCCGCGTCCACCGCGTACTCCACGCACGGCGAAGCGATGATCCCCTTCTACATCTTCTACTCGATGTTCGGCTGGCAGCGCACCGCCGACCAGATGTGGCAGCTCGGCGACCAGCTCGGCCGCGGCTTCCTGGTCGGCGCCACCGCCGGCCGTACGACGCTGACGGGCGAGGGCCTCCAGCACGCCGACGGGCACTCCCCCGTGATCGCCGCGACGAACCCGGCCGCGATGTCGTACGACCCGGCGTTCGCGTACGAGATCTCGACCATCGTCAAGGACGGTCTGCGCCGGATGTACGGCGAGGCCGCGCCCGGCGAGGACCCGAACGTCTTCTACTACCTGACGGTCTACAACGAGCCGATGCCGCAGCCCGCCAAACCGGCCGCTCCCGGCATCGACGAGGGCATCGTCAAGGGTCTGTACCGCTTCAACACGGCCGAGTCGGCCGGGCTCTCCCCGGCTGCCAACGCCGCCCGGATCCAGCTCATCGGCTCCGGTACGGCCATCCACTGGACCCTCAAGGCGCAGCAGCTGCTCGCCGAGGAGTGGGGCGTGGCCGCCGACGTGTGGTCCGCGACCTCCTGGACCGAGCTGCGGCGCGACGCCCTCGACGCCGACGCGGCGCTGCTGCGCGGCGAGGAGCGGGTGCCGTACGTCCGCCAGGCGCTGCACGGCGCCGAGGGCCCGGTGCTCGCGGTCTCCGACTACATGCGCCAGGTCCCCGACCAGATCGCCCAGTGGGTCGAGCAGGACTACTCCTCGCTCGGTGCGGACGGCTTCGGCCTGTCCGACACCCGTGAGGCGGCCCGCCGCCACTTCGGCGTGGACGCCGAGTCGATCGTGGTCGCGGCGCTGGCCCAGCTCGCCCGCCGCGGCGAGGTCAAGGCCTCGTCGGTGAAGGAAGCCAGGGAGCGCTACGGCCTGTAGAGCCGCTGCGCGGTTGCTCCGCAACCGCTCTGCCGAGGGGGTACGGCCGTCGCCGTGCCCCCTTCGCTGTCGGTGCCGCCCGGCATCATGAACGTATGCGCGCTGCCCGCCTGATCAAGATGGTGCTGCTGCTCCAGTCCCGGTCGTCGATGACCGCCGGTGAGCTGGCGCGGGAGCTGGAGGTGTCCGAGCGGACGATCACGCGCGACGCGCAGGCGCTGTCGGAGGCGGGGGTCCCGGTGTACGCGGACCGGGGGCGGGCCGGCGGCTACCGGCTGATCGGTGGGTACCGGACGCGGCTGACGGGGCTGGCGCGCGGTGAGGCCGAGGCGCTGTTCCTGTCCGGAGTGCCCGGGGCGCTTCGCGAGATGGGGCTGGAGGACGCGGCCTCCGCGGCCCGGCTGAAGGTGTCGGCCGCGCTGCTGCCGTCCATGGGGGACGCCTCGCGGACGGCGGCGCAGCGGTTCCATCTGGACGCGCCCGCCTGGTTCCGGGAGACCGGGACGCCCGCGCTGCTGCCCGCGGTCGCGGAGGCCGTGTGGGACGACCGCCGGATCACCGCGCGCTACCGGCGCGTCAAGGGGGAGGAGGCGGACGTCCAGCGGGACCTGGAGCCGTACGGGCTCGTGCTGAAGGCGGGCGTCTGGTACGTGTGCGCCCGGGTCCCCGGCCCCGCGCCCTCCTTTCGTGTGTACCGCGTCGACCGGTTCACGGCGGTGGAGCCCGCGGCCTCGGGTGAGCGCTTCTCTCGCGACGAGGGGTTCGACCTGCCGGGGTTCTGGGAGGAGCGGGCCGAGGAGTTCGCGCGGTCGATCCTGCGGGCCGAGGTCGTCGTACGGCTCTCTCCCGAGGGGGTGCGGAGACTGGCGTACGCGGTTGATGCCGTGGCCGCGCGGGAGGCGTTGGCGGGGTGCGGTTCCCCCGACGCGGGGGGCTGGGTGACCGTGACGCTGCGCGTGGAGTCGCAGGAGGTCGCGCACACGCAGTTGACGGGGCTGGGGGCGGAGGCGGAGGTGATGTCGCCCGGGGCGTTGCGGGACCGCTTCGCGGGGGATGCGGGGCGGTTGGCGGCGCTGTACCGGTGACGGTTGCCGCCGGCGGTCCCTCTGCCCCGCCTGCCCGCCCACCCGAAGTGCCCCCCTTCTCCACTCACCTCCCCCTGCCTCATTCCTTCGGCATGTGCACGCATAACAATCTGCGGCACTCCGCGTGCGTCCCTCCTCTTCAGGACCGATGCTTGTCCCGTGATGGACGAGACGGAGTTCTGGGAGCTGGTGGACACGACCCGCGAGGCCGCCGAGGGCGACCCCGAGGACCACGCCGACCTGCTCATCGAGCGGCTCGGCCGACTGGACCCGGACTCGGTCCTCGACTTCGCCCGGCACTTCGAGTCCCGCTACAACCGCGCGTACCGCTGGGATCTGTGGGGCGCCGCCTGGGTGCTGCTCGACGGTGCGAGCGACGACGCCTTCGACTTCTTTCGTTGCTGGCTGATCGGCCAGGGCCGGGAGGTCTTCGAGGGCGCGCTGCACGACCCGGACTCGCTCGGCGATCTTCTGGCCGACTTCGACGAGGAACTGGACGGCGACGGCGAGGAGCTGGGGTACGCGGCGGACGAGGCGTACGAGCAGCTCACCGGTGTCGTCGCGCCGGATCTGGGCATTGCGCCCGCGGCTCCCGAGCCGGAGGGCACCCCGGTCGACTTCGAGAACGAGGCGGTGCTCGCGGAGCGCTACCCCAAGCTGTGGGAGCGGTTCAGGAACGAGGGCTGACGTACGGCGACGGCGCCGTACGGGGCGCACCCACCGGGTGCGCGTCGGCGTGTGCGTGGTGAAGCGGTGCCGCGTTCGCCCGGTCCAGCGCGGACGCGGTGACCGCGGCCGGGCCGATGACGACGCTCACCACCGCGCACACCACGGTCCAGGGGCTCCGCAGGACGCCGGCCCAGCGGTCAGTGGTCTTCGTACGGCTGCTGCTCATGTGTTCTCCCCACCTCCGGTCGGCTGTACGCGGACCAGGCTAGGGAGCGGGGATCTGAGGGCCCCTTGACCCGACTGTGGGCCGTCTGTGAACACGGCGGGCCCGGCTAGCGGCCCTGGAGTCGGGCGGCCCTCTCGCGGATCTCGGGGAGCTTCGCGGTGAGGGCGGCGCCGGGGCAGCTGGTCATGAAGCCCGCGTTGTGACCGGCGAGGGTGGGGAGCTCGGCGGCGGTGCCGGACGCGTAGCGGCTGAGGTTGTTGCTGGAGACGAGGCGTACTTTCGCGCGCGGGTCGACATGGGAGAGCCCGAGCTTCCACGCGGCGAGGGCGGCGATCGCGTCGGTCATCGCCCGGGGCACGGGCGTTCCCGCGGTGAAGGTGCCGAGGGCGGCGATGCCGGCGGTGCGGTGGTTGAAGCCCTGGGTGTGGGCGCCGGTGACGGGCCGGTCGACGCCGCCCGCACGGCCCTCGTAGATCGTGCCGCAGCGGTCGACGAGGAAGTTGTAGCCGATGTCGTCCCACTGCCGGGCGCCGATCTGACCGGCGTAGAGGTAGCGGATGATGCGGGGCGCGTCGGCGCAGTCGTACGCGTTGGGCGAGTCCGTGTGGTGGATGAAGACGGCGACGACGCGGTCGTCGTAGCGGGCGGGCGGCGTGTTGCGCGGCACGCTGGCGTCCAGCCAGCGCGAGCGGGGCACGATGGCGGGCCTGGGGGCGGAGTGCGCGACGGCGGGCCGGGCGGCGTACGAGGGCCGGTCGGAGTGGGCCCTCGTACGGTCCACTCCGACCGAGCAGAGGACGAGCGCGAGGACGGCGGCGAGCCCGGGGAGACCGGCGAGCACCATCAGCAGGCCCCGGGGCATTCGCCCCTTCGCCGCCCGGACACGCACCGCGAACGGCATCAGCGCCGTCGCGAACGGCGGGCGTGCCGCGCGCCGCAGCCGGGCGGCGACGCCGGGTATTCGTGGCCGCGCGGCTCGCCGTTCCCGTGGCTCCCGCGCTCTCCGGAACACACGCATGCCCCCACCCTGACCCCGATCCGGGCGTCTCGCGATGTGTGGTGTGCCACCTGGTGGAACCATCGTCCCGGTCCGGGACGTTTCTACAGGTCCAGGCGTGCGTGCGGGGTTTTTCCGCGACACGCTCGCGTGGCTGATCACTGGGCCCGCCCTGCGCGTACTAAGGGGCCCCAGAGAAAGGCGGCTCCGTGGACGTGCTCGACATCCTGCTGTTGCTGGTGGTCCTGGCCTATGCGGCCTCCGGTTACCGGCGGGGCCTGGTCGCGGGCTGCGTCTCGCTGGCCGGATTCGTGGGCGGTGCCGTCATCGGCGTATGGGTGCTGCCTTGGGTGATGGACCTGGTGGAGGCGGGAACACCGGCGGCGACGGTGACGGCGGTGCTGACGGTGCTGGTCCCCGGCGTGGTCGGCCACGAGCTGGCGGGGCGGCTCGCGCTGCGACTGCGCCGAGAGCTGGACATCGGCCCGCTGCGGGTGGCCGACGGGATCGGCGGAGCGGCGGCGAACACGGTGGCGGTGCTTCTGGTGGCCTGGGTCGCCGCGAGCGTGCTGGGCGCGTCCTCGTCCACGCTGATCACGCAGTCGATCCGCAACTCGGCCCTGCTGGGCGCCGTACAGAAGACGATGCCGGACACGACGCCCACCTGGTTCTCGCGCGCGACCTCGGCCCTCGCGGACGCGGGCTTCCCGCAGGTCTTCAACCCCTTCGAGAACGAGCCGACGGCGGGGGTCGCCAAGCCCTCCGGGGACAGCGTCACGGCGAGCGCGACGAACGCCGCCAAGCTGAGCACGGTCAAGGTGGAGGGCGTCGCCGGCAACCAGGGCCGCGAGGGCAGCGGCTTCGTGTACGCGCCGCAGCATGTGATCACCAACGCCCACGTGGTGGCGGGCATCGACGACCCGAACGTACGGGTGGGCGGGGTGGGCCGGGCGTACGAGGCGAAGGTGGTGTTCTTCGACCCCGACAAGGACGTCGCGGTGCTGTATGTGCCTCAGCTGCGGGCGCCGCTGCTCCGCTTCGACGACAGCGCCTCGCGCGGCGACTCGGCGGTCGTGGCGGGCTATCCGCAGGACGGCGGCCTCGACCTGCAGGCGGCGACGGTGGCGAGCCGGATCCACGCGACCGGCCGGAACATCTACAGCTCGGACACCGTCACACGCGAGATCTACTCCATCCGCTCCACGGTCCGCCCGGGCAACTCCGGCGGACCGCTGCTGACCACGGACGGCCGGGTGTACGGCGTGGTCTTCGCGAGGTCGACCTCGGACGACGAGACGGGGTACGTGCTGACGGCGAACGAGGTCGCGGGCGACGCCCGGAGCGCGGCGACGGCGACGACCCCGGTGGACACGGGCGACCTGGTCACCTCATGAGCGCGGGCGCTCCTGCTACAGGGAGCGCCCCATGAGTACGTCGTCCACGTACTCCCCCTCCAGGAGGAACTCCCCGGGCAGGATCCCCTCCACGACGAAGCCCTCCGACTCGTAGAGCTTGCGGGCGGGGGTGTTGTGCCCGAGGACGCGGAGCGCGATCCGCCGCGCCCCCTGCCGGCGGGCCTCCGCCTGTACGGCGCGCAGGAGCGCGCGTCCGACACCGGCGCCGCGCGCCGCGTCGGCGACGACGAGGCCCTGGATCTGCCGGACATGGGCGTTGCAGGCGAGGGAGGTGGGGTAGCCGAGCCGGATGTAGCCGACGAGTTCGCCGTCGATCTCGGCGACGAGATGGTCCCGCGGCCCGAACCGCTCGCTGTAGAAGGGTTCGTACGGCGGCCGGGGACGCGGCTGGACGGCATGCATCGGGGACCAGGTGTCACGGTCGAGACGACCGAGAGCGTCCTCGTCGTCGAGGGTGGCGGTACGTATGTGCGGTACGGGCATGAAGCTCACTGTAGGACGGCGGAGCCGCCCCACGTCGCGTGTTTTCCCCTCCCTGTCCTCCTCCTCTCTGCCCCTCCCCCCTTCTCCCCTGGTGTCCTCTTGACCGGGCGCGAGGCAGGATGGACCCATGAACGATGCGCCCCTGGCCCCCGGTTCACGTGTGGTGATCGCCGGTGCGTCCGGCATGATCGGTTCGGCGCTGACGCGCTCCCTGACCGCTGACGGGCACGAGGTGGTCCGGCTCGTCCGCCGGGCGCCGCGTGCACGGGACGAGATCCAGTGGGACCCCGAGGGCGGCCGGATCGACGCGGGGGCGCTCGCCGGGGCTGCCGCGGTGGTCAATCTCGCGGGGGCGGGAGTCGCCTCGCGGCGCTGGACGAAGGCGTACAAGGAGCGGATCCGCTGCAGCCGGGTGCTCGGCACGGCGACGCTGGCCAAGGCCGTGGCGTCCCTCGACGAGCGGCCGCGGGTCTTCGTCAACGGCAGTGCCATGGGGTTCTACGGCGACACGGGCGGGCGCCCCGTGGACGAGACGGCGCCCGCCGGGGACGGGTTCCTTCCCTCCCTGTGCGTGGAGTGGGAGGGGGCGGCGACTCCCGTGCGGGAGGCCGGGGTTCGGACGGCGTTCGTGCGTACCGGGCTGGTCGTGGCCCGCAGGGGCGGGGCCTGGGGCAAGCTCTTTCCGCTCTTCAAGGCGGGGCTCGGGGGGCGGTTGGGGGACGGTAGCCAGTACTGGAGTTTCATCGCGTTGCACGACGAGGTGGCCGCGATCCGGCATGTCATCGACACGGACTCCCTGTCCGGGCCGGTGAACCTCACCGCGCCGGAGCCGCTGACCAACCGTGAGATCACGGAGGCGATGGGGCGCGTCCTGCACCGGCCCACGCTGTTCACCGCCCCTGCTCCGGCGATCCGGCTCGCCCTCGGTGAGATGGCCGGCGACATCCTGGGCAGCCAGCGTGTCCTCCCCACCCGCCTCCTCTCCTCGGGCTTCACCTTCGCGTTCCCGACGATCGACTCCGCCCTACGATCAGCTCTGCGCTGACGAAGCCCCCGGGTGCCCCCTGGCTTTGCCCGATCACCCGGGGTGGGTGGGCAAACCCCTCTCACCCCTCGTTTGAACGGTCACCCGGTGTGGGTGCCGGCCGGGGGTGGGTCACGCAACTCGGCGCTTACGAGGTGCCGCTGCGCCCACCCGTGCCGCCCCTGGCGGCACGATTGCCCGCAGTGACGAGGCTTCGCCGGCCCCCGGCGTCACACGCACCCGCCGCTGCTGGGTGGGCAGCCGTCCCTCCCTCCACCCGCGCTCGCAGTAACGCGGCTTCGCCAGCCCCCAGCGCCACACGCACCCGCCACGGCTGGGTGGGCAACCGCCCCCAGCTCCACGCCCACCCGCACTGACGCGGCTTCACCGGCCACCCGGCGTCACACGCACCCGCCGCTGCTGGGTGGGCAGCCGCCTCGAATGGCACGACTGCCCGCAGTGACGCGGCTACGTCGGCCCCGCCTCCCCACGCACCCGCAGTGAAGCGGCATCCGCACGCCCCCACTCCCCGGCCCCCACGCCCGCAGTCGCGTACGCACGGAAGGGTCCGTGCCGGTACGTCTCTGCCCGTCGCGTAGCAGGCCCCCAGCCAAGTCCCGCCGTGCTCGACTCCCGGGCAGTACGCC